>JBOGMI010000354.1:0-3773 GCA_050746645.1 Bryobacteraceae bacterium
TCAGGGTACCGCGCCCTCCGTGCTTTGGATGTGCACGGTACAAGATGTACCCATATGCCTGTCCGCAATCCTCCATCGTCTTCGGCCGGGAAGAGTGCACCGGCTTCCGCAGCAGAGAATCGAGCGGAGCGCATTGCTTTAGCTCAAAGCTACCGAGCTCCATGCTCTTCGAGGCGGCCGGCAGGTCTGGAAAGCTGGCGCCGGGCTTGGCATGTTTTTGGAGGACGCGGCGTATGGCATGGAACTTGTAAGTTGGCCGGCCGGCTTCGTCGATGGGCGCGTCGTAGTCGTAGCTGGAGGTGGTCGGCTCATAGCCGCGGCCGAAATTCGCGCCATTCATGAATCCGAACGAAGTACCGCCATGAGCCATGTAGAAGTTCACCGATATGCCGCGAGAGACCATCCACTCAAGCCCTCGATCTACACGCGAAGCCGGAACCATATGGTGCGCTTCGCCCCAATGATCGAACCAGCCGTCCCAATATTCGCTGCACATGCGCGGGATATTTTGGCGAAACTTCGCTAACGTTGCGAAGTGCCCGGCGGCCGGTCCGGCTCCGAAGTTGATCGTGGATAGCGTATCCGGCAGAGTGCCGTTCGACAGCATTTTCGGGCCGGGACCGTTCGACATGAATAGAGTTACATCGAAACCGGCGTCGACGATCATTTTGCGGATCGAACGGAGATAGTTCTTGTCGTCACCGAAGGAGCCGTACTCGTTCTCGACTTGCACCATAATGATCGCACCGCCTTGTGTGATTTGCAGCGATGCCGCCTCTTGGCCGACGCGCTTCATATAGCGCGACGCGGCATGGAGAAAGCGTGGATCGCTGCTGCGCACGCGGACGGCCGGCGTTTTCAGCAGCCAATAGGGAAAGCCGCCGAATTCCCATTCGGCGCAGACATAAGGTCCCGGCCGCAAGATCACCAACAGCCCCTCTTCTTGTGCGGTTCGAATGTAGGCCGCCAGATCCAGATTCCCGCTGAAATCGAAGTGTCCGGGTTCGGGCTCATGCAGGTTCCAGAAGACGTAGGTGGAGAGCGTGTTCAAGCCCATGGCGCGCAGCTTCTGCATGCGGTCCCGCCAGTATTCGCGCGGCACCCTCGCGTAATGCATGCAGCCTGACAAAATCTGGTAAGGCTCGCCGTTCAGCACGAACCGATCGCCTTTGATGCCGAACCTCTGCTTCGTCGCCGAGAATGCTGCAACTGACGGCAGAAGGAGCGAACTACGAAGGAGTGACCGCCGGGAGATTTTCATGAGCGTATTCCATTGTCTCCTCTTGCGAATGCGATGGCCCTTCTACGCGGCCTGTACCGCCGGATGGCGCTTGTGAAAATCGCTGCGGTTCTGAAATGCGCGCGCAAAGGCCAGGATCGTATTCTCCAAGAACGGCCGGGAGACGATTTGCAAACCGATGGGCAAGCCATTGACGAAGCCGCAGGGGATCGACAACCCGGGCAGGCCGCATAAATTCGCCGCGGGAACCAAGCCTGCGCCGACACCTTTCGTACCGGGCCGTTTCGGCGTGTCGGTGGGAAAGGGAACGCTCGCCAGTTCGGGCGGACTGAAATGGGTCGGAGCGATCAGAAGATCGACTTTCTCGAACATCTGGGCGAACGCATCCTGTATCTGTCTTCGCACGCGCATCGCTTTGAGATAGTCCAGCGCCGAGTAAGTCAGCGAAGCTTTCAGACCGGCGATCTGGCTCTTATCGGCAAGCCCGTCGACCTTTCCGCCGCGGATGAACTGCTCGAAGGCTGATGCACCTTCCGAATCGATAACGGCGCCGATAACGGTGCCGTACGGATACTCCGGCAGCTTGGTTTCGACCATCTGCGAGCCAATCGATTTGACGATCCGCAAAGCATTCCGGAAAGCGGGCCGCAGCGGCGCGTCGGGCCATTCGGAAAAATCGATCTCGGCGTAGCCGATATGTAAGTCGCTCATCTTCCGCCCGTATTGCGGAGTGTAATAGAAACTCTTGTGAGCCGAACCCGGATCGTTGTCGTCGCCTCCCGCAATCGCGTGCAGGACCAGGCCGCAATCTTCCGCCGTGTGCGCCAAGACGCCGATTTTGTCCAGCGTCCAGGAAAGCGCCATCGCGCCGTGGCGACTTACTAAGCCATAAGTCGGACGCAAACCGGAAAGACCGCAATAACAGGCCGGCGTCATGATGGAGCCCGAAGTCTCGGATCCCAGCGCGAAGGGAACCAAGCCGGCCGCAACCGCCGCGCCCGGACCGCTCGAAGAGCCTCCGGCCCAATAGGCGCGGTTCCAGGGATTCAGGCAGGGGCCTTGCAGCGAAGCCGATGCCGAACTATAGCCCCCGCCTCCGGCAAGCTCGATCATCGAAAGCTTGCCGATCAAAATCGACTGGGCATCCTGGAGCCTATCGATGACGCGCGCGTTGAAGTCGAATACCTGATCCGCGAACGGCTTCGCGCCCCAGGTGGTCGGATAATTGGCGAACGCCAGCAGGTCTTTGGCACCATAGGGAATGCCTTGCAAGGGCCCGCGAAACCGCTCGTGCTTGAGATCGTAATCGGCCTGCCTGGCGGCGCGATGCGCGGTTTTCAACGTCGAGCAAGCGAGCGCGTTGTAGAGCGGGCCAAGCTTTTTGAGGCGCCGTCCGAAAAACTTCGTCAGTTCGGCGGACGAAATTTGGCCGTTGCGCAGCGCGACATTCAGTTCCGAAATCGTGGCAAAGGGAAGCGATGATTCGTCCAAACTAGGTCGCTTACGCTTCCGGCTCAGTTTCGGCATTAGGCTGCATGGAAGGAAAAGGCCGGCTCCAAACCCATGGGAACTTCGATCCGCGACAAATGCTTGCTGACGCTGCAAACAGTCGATAGCGCTTGCTGCAATTCCGCATCCGGCGGCGGGGCGGGTGCAGCCTGCGGTTTTTGGGAGCCGGTCTGCGCTGCGAGAGGAGCGGCTGCGGCAAGCGCGGCGAACTCGCGGCGCGTGTAGCGCGAACTCATGCGGCCATTGTCGCACTCGCCCAAAATCACCCGCCCGCTTGCAACCGCGCTGCTCTCGTGACAGTGTAAGAACGGAGAGAGATGATGGCGACAGATGCGGCCGGAATGGCTGCCGAGGCGGAGATCAATCCGTGGGAATCCGCCGCCCACCGGTTCGACGAAGCCGCCGAGCTGCTGAAACTCAACGACGGAATCCGCAAGGTATTGCGCACCCCCGGCCTCGAGCTGACCGTGAACTTTCCGGCGCTGCTCGACGACGGCCGCATCGAGGTGTTTACCGGCTATCGGGTGCAGCATTCGCTCGCGCGCGGTCCGGCGAAAGGCGGTGTGCGCTTCGCCCCCGACGTATCGCTGGACGAAGTGCGCGCGCTGGCCGCTTGGATGACCTGGAAATGCGCCGTGGTCAATATCCCGTTCGGGGGCGCAAAGGGCGGGGTGATTTGCGATCCGCATATCATGAGCCGCGGCGAGCTGGAGCGCATCACGCGGCGCTATACCGCCGAGATTTACGAATTCATAGGACCCGAGCGCGATGTTCCCGCGCCCGACGTGAATACGAATGACCAAACGATGGCCTGGATCATGGACACCTACTCCATGCACCAGCGGCACACGGTCACAGCGGTCGTCACCGGCAAACCGCTTGAACTCGGCGGCTCCAAAGGCCGCACCGAGGCGACCGGCAGAGGCTGCATGATCGTAACTTTGGAGGCCCTAAAGCGCTTCGGTCTGGCGGCGGAAGATACCCGCGTCGTTATTCAAGGATTCGGTAACGTGGGCGGCATGGC
>JBOGMI010000355.1:0-1528 GCA_050746645.1 Bryobacteraceae bacterium
ATCTCTCCCGCCCGGTTCTGTTGCTCGAATCTGCTCTGGCGGATGCGCCGGTTGTTCTCGGCCATCTGCGGCCACTGATTTTGGTGCCTGCCGGTCTGCTCGCCGGCCTGCCGCCGCAACAGATAGAAGCGATCCTGCTGCACGAACTGGCGCACATCCGCCGCCACGATTACCTGGTGAACCTGTTGCAGCGGTTCGCAGAATGCCTGCTGTTTTATCACCCGGCGGCCTGGTGGATTTCCCGCGTCATTGGCGCCGAGCGCGAAAACTGCTGTGACGATCTCGCTGTCTCCCTTTCCGGCGATGCGCACCAGTACGCATCCGCGCTCGCCGCACTCGAACAAAACCGCTGCTCCGGCCGCGAACCGGCCGTCGCCGCTACAGGAGGAAGTCTCGTGAAACGCATCCGTCGTCTGCTTAAACCCCAAGCGAGGAATGGCGCTTGGGCGCCGCTCGGCGCAGCCATGATTCTCGTCGCCACCGCCGCCCTCTCTTTCGGCGCCTGGCAAGCGAACACAGGCGCAATCCCAAACAGATACGCCAAATGGCTTAATCAGGACGTGGCCTACATCATCACCGCCCAGGAGCGCGCGGCCTTCCAAAAGCTCACCACCGATGAAGAACGAAATCAGTTCATCCGGCAATTTTGGCAGCGCCGCAATCCGCCGGGCGCGCCTGAAGGTGCGTTCAAACAAGAGCATTACCGCCGCCGCGCATTCGCGAACAAGCATTTTGCATCGAGCGAGCCGGGATGGAAGACCGATCGCGGCCACATATACATCGTCTACGGTCCGCCGGATGAGATTGAAAGTCATCCAAGCACCGCGCAGCATCGCTATCCAACCCAAGTTTGGATGTATCGCCACGTGAAAGGCCTCGGCAACAACCGGACTTTTACATTTGTGGACTTCGAGGGGCCGGCGGTTTCCGCAAATCCCGGCGGGAAGCCCTTCATGGGAGGCGATTATCGCTTGGCGCCATCCGCCCAAAGGTGAGATGATGCAAAGGGTTCCGCTCCCCAGATACTCAGCCTGTCTGGTAGACGTTATCCTTCTGATCGATTTGGGAGATCCGTGCGCGGCTTCGCGCCGCCCAGCGGTCTGGCGGCACAAAGCGGTGTCCGGACTGGCGTAAATGGCTCTCCAGCACCTACTATTAAAGAATGAAACGGCGCCGCATCCTGATCGGCATTGCCATCGCGATAGTCGCGATTATTATCGGGCTGTTCATTGCCGCTAGCCTTGTCAATGTCAATCGCTTCCGGCCGCAAATTCAGGCGGAATTGGAGGCTAAACTCCAGCGGCCTGTTTCCCTGGGACGGATGCACCTGCACATCTTCCCGCTCTCGATCAAGGTGGATGGCATCACCATCGGCGAGCCTCGGGGATTTCCCGCGAATCCTCCGTTCGTCCAGGCCAAAGAGGTTTCGGCCAGCGCCGGCTTCTTCTCGATTCTCGAGGGCAACCCGGTGATCCACAATCTCACCCTGACCGCACCGCATGTGGAGTTGATTCAGAACCGCGAAGGC
>JBOGMI010000356.1:0-1660 GCA_050746645.1 Bryobacteraceae bacterium
TCCCTCGATTCCCAAGGGAGGGCAAAATCGGCTTTGCCATCTAAATAGCGTCAACCTTCACAGCCTCAATCTTCCTGCACGCAGGCGGCCCAGCCTCGTCGCAGAGGATGTTCAAAATCCTACGTTAATAAATTTGAGCCATACTGGGTGTACGGCTCCTGCCGACGCCGACAATCCCCCGCCGGATTTTAGCTGGCGGCGCAACCAGATTAGCGACCAGGAGATACTCGCCTACGAAGAGATGGAAGATGAACGCTTGCGAAGGCTCGGAATCGACCCGGACGGCGACCCCATCGAAATCATGGTGAAAATTTTCCGCCTGGGTAAAAGACATTCTCCAGTTGCGTGAGGTGAACATGAGAGGCCTCCCGGGCATCGAGCAGGTCCTTCAGTGAGAGCGAGGCGTAGTGCCGCGTGTAAGGATTGTTTGGATCCAGCATCGTGAATTCCTATTTACGATCATTGACGGTAACAAAGCAAGCTGCCGATAGCAGAACCGCGAGCGTTAGCGAGCGGATCGAGGATAGCCGATATTCTGAATGCCGCGCTACGCCAGATAGCGAAGCCAGTCAGTCCCCAATTATTTTGATCAGCTCGAAATCCGGCCGGCCAAATGCGGTTGTTCCACCAGTATTCTATAAACCGTAGGCGGTCCTGAGAACATCGCCGGCGCGCTTCAGTAACTCGCCTCGCTGCCCAACCCACGAAGTGCTGTCGTAATAGTAATACCAGGGCACGCCAGGATAATACTGCCGCAGCAAAGGCCCGCACATGCGAGAACAAGGCATTCGCTCGCTGAAGATTTGCATTAGCTGCAGTTGCGGCCGCAAACGGAACCACTCCGCCGCTCGGCCTTCCGAGTGGAACCCGACCTCCGCGTCAGGTGTAGATGCAGGGCCGAATAATCGCTTCAGTTCGGCAATCGTTACATTCGGGTTCACCTGAATACCCTCCACGCCGTTTGGGTCGCGGTAGAGCCACGCCGTTACATTGATCGCACCAAGAGCATCACGAGACGTGAGCGGAGGAACCTGCGTACGCCTGTACCGCAGCGCAGCTTCCGGCAAGCGTGAATCGCATCGGGGACTGTCGATCGGCTTCGGAATGGGAACTCTTGGCATCGTCAGAGTCCATATGTAGCATGGGCCCGGCTGATCCGTAACTGCGCGGGGCGGGTCGCTAACCCAGTGTCACTTAATTAAGCTGAACTTCCTGCTAAGGTGCTGATTTAATTGTGGCGCACGCTTTAGCGTGCTGGCGTTGGCTTCAGCCCACGCTTGGCCAGAGCGAGCTAAAGCTCGCTCCAGCACGCTAAAGCGTGCGCTACAACACCAGATCGACGCGCGCACGAGCTCCTTTATTTTGTTTTGAGAACTCTTAATTAAGTGGCATTGGGTTGCTAACCCGCGGCGGATTGGTAATCCTTCTGCTCCCTGGTCAATCAGAGCCTCTGAGCATCAGGTCTGCCGCGAATTTCGCAAAGTGAGTCACAGGTTTCGAAAAAAAATATTTCTCACTCCGCCTCATTCACTTACGCCACTTTTCCACAGCCCCCAAAGTTCGTTTTCGCCCCTCCTCCTGTTACGGTCAGGCAGCTTATGAGCACCTCCACCTCTCAAGCCCAAATCGATGCCAATCGACAGAATGCTCAGCTCTCCAC
>JBOGMI010000357.1:0-2172 GCA_050746645.1 Bryobacteraceae bacterium
CAGCCATCGAATTTGACCGCGAGATCGCGGCCGGTAAATCCGCGCGCGACGCGCAGCGCGCTCATGGTGGCCTCGGTGCCGGAGTTCACCAGCCGCACCATTTCGATGGAATCGACTGCATCGATAATCAATTCCGCCAATTCGACCTCGCGAGCCGTCGGCGCTCCGAAACTGGCGCCGCTATCGAGCACCGCGGCGATCGCCTCGGTAACTTCGGCGGACCGATGACCCAAAAGCAGCGGGCCCCAGGAACAAACGTAGTCGATGTACTCGTTGCCATCGATGTCGAAGATGTGCGCGCCCGAGCCGCGCGACATAAATCGCGGCGTGCCCCCAACGGCGCGAAACGCACGCACCGGAGAGTTTACGCCTCCGGGGATGGACTGCTGGGCGCGACGGAACAGAGTTTCCGATTGGGAGGTGTTCATACTCTCGGCCGGCCGAGAACCATTATCCCGAACAGAAAACTCATGACAAATTCGTACACAGTGGTGTTGACGTTGTGCAGCAAGCGGGACTTCAAGCTCCGGTACGGCTGGGTGCCGGCGAACAGATCCTCCACGACTTCGCGGAATTTCGGGCTGCGCTTCATGAATTGGATCATACGGTTGGGAACCGTGCCAAAGCAAACCGCTCCGCAAAAAAAACGCTTGGCCAAACTCGCGCCGAAAGCGAGGTCCCAGCCGAACTCGTGCGCGATGGATTGAAGATACTGCTCGGTCCTCTTGGCGGGTTCGGTTTCGCCGAGAAGCGCCTGGCTGGCGAGATCGCCGGAACGCACCGCGTAATACAACCCTTCGCCGGTAATCGGGTCCACCAGGCCGCCCGCATCGCCGATCGCGAGCCAGCCATCGCCCGCCAGCCGGTTGTTTTCCCAGGCGCGCTTTTCGAGCGACGGCAGCATGTGACCGTAGAACTTCGCATCTTTTCGCGAGATTCCCTTCTGGTCCATATAGCGCTCCAAGCGCAGACGCAGGCTGTGCGCGGATTCGCTCTTGCCGCAGATACCCACGGATAAATGCCCGTTGCGCGGAAATACCCAGATGTAGCCTTCGAGTTTGGGCAGGAATTGAATGTCTATATGGGCCTGGTCGGAAGGCGCCCAATAGCCGAGCGCGTACATGGTGTCGGCGGCGGTGTACTCGGTCCCAACCTCGCGCAGCAAATTGCGCGCGCCGGTAGCAACAATGCAGAAATCCGCTTCGAGCTTGGAAGTCTTGGTGCGGATCCGCCAGCCGGAAGAAACCCGCTCGATGCCGAGCACGTGGCTTTTTTCCAGTTCCGCGCCAGCGCGTTCGGCACGCTTCAGCAGCAGCCCGTTCAAGTGTGTGCGCGAATAAATGACCAGCGGACGGGCGAGCGACATTTTGACTTCGCCGGCCTTCGGCGCAGACAGCATGGTTTCGGTGACTACTCTCTTAGGCACGTCGTTATCGATCAGATACGGATACTGCGAATAGGCTTTGAAGGTGAGTCCGCCGCCGCAAGGTTTTTCCCAGGCCAGCTTTTCGTCGATCACGATGGTGCGCACGCCGGCTTGTGCCAGCCTCTCTGCGGCTGAAGCTCCGGCCGGACCGCCGCCGAGTACTGCAACTGTTTTCATTGAGGCTGTCCGCCTTGAGGAGTCATTTGGCCAATCGGCGGATGCCCAGGTGGAAGCTGTTCCCCGGCAGCCGGTCCCGCCATTCCCTGCCCGGGCGCATGCTCGACCTTCACCACCGCCCATCTGCCGTTGCGCGCCAGCAGCGTGTACTTGAGCAACATTTCGCTCGCAAGGCTGGTATCGCCCTTGGGATGGAATGCCACGGTCGCGTAGGCCATATTGTGGTCAAAGGAAACCGACGTTGTGGTCACGTCGAGCCCATTCAGGTCGATTCCTGAGTGATCGGCAAGATGGCTAAGGATGGCCTGCTGGACCTTGTCTTTACTCTGCATGCTGTTCCCGCAGGCCGTCAGAAGCAGCACCGACGCCAGCAGAGCGGGAACACACCGTAACACTATGCAATTATATTGCATTCAACTCGCGATAAAGGTCGCGGACGCACTGGGCGGTGGCTTCTTTGGGGCTGCTGGTGTCAATGAGGTAATGCGCAAAGGGTTGCTTTTCTTCGAGCGGCATCTGCCGCGCGATTCGCGCCAGCACCCGCTCGCGCGTGAGACCGTCGCGGGCCA
>JBOGMI010000358.1:0-7372 GCA_050746645.1 Bryobacteraceae bacterium
CCATGCGATGGCTACTCCGATGAGACCGCCAATCGAGGCGAGGGTGGCCGATTCGACGAGAAACTGATTGAGAATGTCGCTGCGGCGCGCGCCGAGCGATTTCCGTATGCCGATCTCGTGCGTGCGCTCGGTAACCGCCGCCAGCATAATGTTCATAATCACCACGCCGCCCACAATCATAAACACGGAGACGATACCAACGGCGGTTGCGGCAACCGCCGCCGTCAGCCTTTTCCAGAGGGTTACAAACGAATCCGACGAGATAATGCCGAAATTGTTGTCCTGGCCTGGCCGCAAGTGGCGGAACGCCCGCAGCAGCATGGTCACTTCGTCTTCCGCTTCGATCAGATGTCCTTGATCGATAGCTTTGCACACGAGCGACATGCCGTTCTTGGTGCCATACTGCTTCAAATAAGCGTCAATTGGAATCATCACGAAACTGTCCTGCGACTGCCCGAACACGCTGCCAAGCTGTTTGGCAGCGCCAACCACCTCGAAAGGCTCGCCGTCGATGCGGATGGTCTTGCCGATCGGATCGCGGTCGAGGAAAAAGCGCTTGCGGATGTCATTGCCGATGAAAGCCACGCGGGCATGGCGCTGCACTTCGCCAGGCGAGATGGCACGCCCGATGTTCACCTCGACATTGTTTAGCTCTGGGATGTTGGAGGTAATCCCCTGAATATTAATGGTCGAATCGGTGGATTCGCCATTAAACGCAACCGCCCCGGTGGTAGACGCCATCATGCCAATGCCGCGGAGAAGCGTGCTGTGCTCGCGGATGAATTCGTATTCGTCGCGCTGGATCTGCGGGTTGCGGTTGTACATCCGCATGAGTTCCTTGGGAGTGTGGTGTCCGATCCAAGACATGCGCTCCACGCGGAAGCCGTCGGCGCCCATGTTCGAAACTTTGGTGGCGATATACAGATTCATTCCGTGAATCAGCGCGGTGACGGAAATCAGCGTGGTGGTCGCGAGAATGATTCCGAGCAGCGTGAGAAAGCTGCGCAGCTTGCTCTTATTGAGCGAGTCGATCGCGATGCGCCCCGCTTCCCAGAAAGAGGCGCTGGGTCGCAGTTTGGCTCTTGGCACGGCGTGTTCTATACAGACGTTAACCGAAGGCCGGTTGTTCCCTTGACAGACGGAAGCGCGCCGATCCAATCGAGCGCCACGCCATCCAGCCAGAAACGCGGCTTGCGGCGCGACAAAAACCCGAGGTGCCCTCCATGCTCGGGCGCCAGCAGTTCCAGCGCCGGATTGCGGCGAAATGCCGGATGGCGATAGATGGCGAACGGCACCAGCGGATCATCTTGGGCCGTAATCGCCAGAGTGGGCACGCGAATGGCGTCCAAAAAGCCGGCAGACGATTGCGTGGCGTAGTAATTCGCGGCGGTGCCGAAGCCGTGCAGCGGCGCCGTAAAATGGTCGTCGAACTCCCAAATGGTCCGCACCGTGTGCAATCCTTCCGTCGTATAGAGGTGCGGTGCGACCCTGCTTTTTCTCTCCACGCGCTCACAGAGCCGTTGCAGAAAACGCCTTGCATAGAGATGATTCGACGGTTTGTCCAAGGCGCGTACGCAGGCCGCCAGATCAATTGGCGTGGAGACGGCGCAGACCCCGGCGATCAGATCCGTCTGGCCCAATTCACCGGCTAGCTTCAGCGCCACGTTTCCGCCCAAGGAAAAGCCCACAACGAATAACGGTTCGAGATGCCGCTCCCGCAATGCGTGCAGCAAAAATAGCGGGTCTCCAGTTAATCCCGAGTGATACATCGTCTCACAAATCTCTTCGGTCCCGCCGCAAGTCCGCATGTTGAGGCGGTGGACGCCAAAGCCCCGCTCCAGCGCCGCCTGAGAGAAGCTCTGGATGTAACCGGCATCGGCCGAACCCTCCAGCCCGTGCAGAAACAGGATTTGCCCGCGGGCCGGGCCCTCCGGCTGGTGTTCCATCGCCAGGACCTTCGTCTTGCCATTGACGCAATACTCGTGGCGAACGCAAGGAAAGCGCCGCTGATCGATCTTGCGGGGCCAAAAATTGCCCGAAATCGTGAGCAGATGCGGGTTTTTGAAGATAGGCTGGAAATCACGCCGCAAACTCGATTGTACTTTTTCGCGGCAGTGGGCATGGCGCTTGTGCCGAGAGGCCAGCGGCGCATATCGGATCATAAAGCGATGCAGCCCACACTGGTCATCCTGGAAACCATCTTTCTCATTCTGAGCATTCTGGTTGCTTTTGCCGTGCTCGCGACGGCGGCTCTGCTGCTGCTGCGCCTCAGCAGGGGAAGACGCCACGGCAAGAAACGCGAAGACGGTTTGAAGCTGATACGCCTCGACGAGGAGCTGAGAAATCGCGTCCAGAGGGTCAGACGCGGCATTCTGCCGAAAAAGGAGTGGAAGAGGCTTTCGAAGGCGAAGGGCGCCCAAACGTATCAGAGCACCGTTTTTGTCGTTAATTTTCATCCGAAACTGCGAGCTCGCGAGGTGCAGGAACTGCGCAAGGCGATCGATATTATTACTCAAGCCGCCACGCCGAAGGACGAAGTGGTCGTGCGGATCGACTCCTCCGGCGGCACGGTTAACGGCTATGGACACGCGGCCTCTCAATTGCTCCGAGTTCACGAGCGGGGCATTCCGCTGACGATTTGTGTTGATGAAATCGCCGCATCCGGCGGCTACATGTGCGCGGCGGTGGCGGACAAAATTATAGCGGCGCCATTTGCCTATATCGGCTCGATCGGTGTGGTGGCAGAGATGCCTAATTTTGCCGGATTGATGAATAAGGTCGGGGTGCGCTATCTGGAGCTGACCTCGGGCGAGAAAAAGCGCACGGTTACACCTTTCACGGAGCCTACTCCGCAACAGGAGGCTATCGAACTGGAGCGCCTCCGGGCGATTCATGGGGCGTTCAAAGAACTGATCAAGAAGCGCCGGCCAAACATCGACATCGACAAGGTCGCCGATGGAAATTATTGGCTGGCCGTGGAAGCCAAAGATCTGGGTCTGGTGGACGTTCTCCAAACCAGCGATGAATACCTGATTCAGCAATCACAGATGAATCGCCGTATTCTGGAAATCGATTGCGAACCGGAAGAGAAAGGGATAGCCTCGAAACTGCTGGATCTATAACTGCGGGCAAGCTTACGCTCGTTCGGATCGTGGAAAAATCGACGTATGTGGCGCGATTTGCGGTTCAGCCTTCCGTGGGCTGCGGTTTGCTGTTTGGGATCGTTGCCGCGGCGTTTTTGCTGAGGCTGGCGCAGGGACTCTTCTTCGGTGTACAGAGATTCGATCCGTACGCTTTTGCAATCGCGATATTTGGTCTATTACTCTGTGGCGCGGTAGCCGTGGTCATCCCCGCCTTTCGCGCGATCCGCATCGATCCGGCACAGGCGCTGCGGGTGGAGTAAAAGTAATTGAATTGATTGAATTGCCCAACTGCGTAGAGCCGGGCTAGCGATTTCTCTTGCTTTTATAACTCGCCGAAACCCGTGTCGAAATGCCGCCGCGGGCAGCGAAATCGCCGACGACCGTTGCCGACACCGGATTGGTTGCTTTGACAACATCGGCGAGCATGCGGTTCACCACGTTTTCCTGGAAAATACCGAGATTGCGATAGGCGAGCGCGTACATCTTGAGCGATTTCAGCTCCACGCAGCGGCGCGCCGGAGTATAGATCAGCCGCAGCGTTCCCGAATCCGGCAGGCCGGTCTTCGGGCAGACCGAAGTAAACTCGGGCATCACGATTTCAATTTCGTATTCGCCGAACTGGTTCGGCCAGGTTTCAATTTCGGGCAGATCGGCACGCACTCCCGCTTCCGCGTGCTCGTCGGTATATTGCCTGTTCTTTTTCATTTCGCTTCCAATTTTCTTGCGAGCAGATCGAGAAACAAACCGACATCCGTCACTACACCGACGGCCTGTCCGGTGCCACGGTCGCTGACCTTCGTCGGAACTGCGGGATTGATATCCACACAGACGGTCTTTACCCAGGCGGGCAGCATGTTGCCAGTCGCGATGGAGTGGAGCATCGAACTCAGGCAGAGCACCACGCCCGCGCCCTTCAGTTGCTCGGCGTAAGCGTCCTGAGCTTCATTCATGTCGGTGATCGTGTCGGGCAGCGGGCCGTCGTCGCGCAAGCTGCCCGCCAGGACAAACGGCACCTTGGCGCGCACGCATTCGTACATGACGCCGCGGGCGAGGCGTCCCGAGGCGACCGCCGGAGCGATGCCGCCCGCGAGGTTAATGGCGTTGATGGCGCGCATGTGGTTGCGGTGGCCGTGTTCCGCCTGGCGTCCGTCGGAGGTCCGCACGCCGAGCGAAGTGCCTAACAGCGAGGATTCGATATCGTGAACCGCGAGCGCATTGCCGGCCAGCAGCGCATCGATCCAGCCGTCGCGAATGAGCGCCGCGAGCGCTTCGCCTCCACCAGTATGTACAACCACCGGGCCGGAGACCGCAATAATCTTCTTGCCGGCGGCGCGAACCGAGCGCATAATGGCGGCGGTCTGGCGGACAGCGGTTTCCACCTGCCGCTCGGAAGAAATCTCGTTGCTCATGAAGGCGAAGTCGAGCCGGTCCCGCTCCTTCGCCTCGGGGACCACGCGAATACCCTTGGCGCCCACGACAATGGAATCGCCGACGCGGATATCGCGCAACTTGAGACATCTCGCAACGCCATCTCGAACGAGGACCATGGCGTCCATGCGCTGGTCCTGGACTTCGAGCCAGTGCCCGCCGTGGCGCACCAGCGTGCGCTGGTTTGTCGTGGAATAGAAGTCCTCCGGAGCGCACTGGTCCCGCTCCGCGGGTCTGGTTTCGACCTCGCCCGCATCGACCGCGGCGCAGCCGAGACGCAGGAGTTCGGTCATCAACTGCGCCATCCGGTCTTCGGAGGGCGCCTCGACACGCAGCCGCAGCGACGAGGGCTCGCTGTTGGTGCGCCCGATGGAGAACCGCTCCACTTCGAAACGGCCGCCAAACTCCACGACCGCGTCGAAGATCCGCTCCATGATATGCGAATCGATCAGGTGCCCTTGCGCTTCGACGACTTCGCTGACCGGCAGCGGTTGGCGCTGTTGTCCCTGCGTGCTCACGAGCGCGTCAGGAACAGCGGCAGGCCGTTCTTACTCGAGTAACTCGGACGGTACCGGTCTTTCAGGTACATATGATCCACGTCCACTTTGCGCGGGCCGAGCTTGGGATCGGGAATCGTGACGAGGGCAAACTTACCTTCGGAGATAGCCGCCATCAGTCCGTGTTTATGACTGGTGAAGGCATCGTAAGCCATGGTGCCGAACGTGGTCGCCACCATGGTGTCCAAAAAGTCTGGCGCCCCGCTGCGCAGATCGTAAGTCAGATCGCTGACCACGGTTTCGGCATGGGTGCGGTTGACGAGCTCATCGCTGAAGGCCTCGGCCACGCTGAATTTCTTGCGGTGCCCAAACGCATCCGGCTCCCCGTATTCCTTCACCTGATAGCCGGTCCAGCGCGCGCCTTCCGAAAGGACCACCAGCGAATAGTTGCTCGGATTGTTCTTCTTGTCGGTCATCAGCAGATCGATCATGTGATCCAGATCGAAGCTGTACTCGGGAATGCCGCAGCGGATCGAGGTCACGTAAGCTGTATAGAGCGCCGTATAGCCCGCATCGCGCCCGAACACGCGAAAAATGCCGACGCGCTCGTGCGAACCGACCGTGGTGCGCTGCCGTTGAATGGCGTCTTTCGCTCGAGAGACCGCGGTAGAGAAGCCGATGCAATACTCCGTGTTGCTGACGTCGTTGTCCATCGTCTTCGGAATGCCGATGACGTTGAAGCCGAGTTTGTCGAGCGTGGCCGCGTAGCTGAGCGTATCGTCGCCGCCGATCGCAATCAGGTATTCGATATTCAGCTTTTCGAGATTCGACAGCACATGCTTGCTCAGGTCGTAAGTCGTGACCGCTTTGCCATCCGCCGTCCTCTGGGTGGCCGGGAAATCCTCCGCTTTCAGGAAGCAGGGCAGCTTGACCATCTTCGATGGATTGGTGCGGCTGGTGTGCAGGAACGTCCCGCCGGTGCGGTCGACCGTGCGCGTGTTTTCACGGCTCAGCGGCAGAATGTAGTGCTTGACGCTTTCCGGATCGCTCACATTCAGGTCCGTCAGCCCTTTCCAGCCGAGGCGGATTCCCGTGACTTCATGCCCGTCCGTGGTCGCCCGGTATACCAGGCTTTTGATGACGGAATTCAGTCCGGGGACATCGCCACCTCCGGTCAGAATTCCGATTTTCTTACCTGCCATGAACTCCTCTTTTTGATGGATCTGCTGGGAACACTTCATTGTAACGTTCTATGGCCTATGGCGGCCCGCTCGGGTTGAGCAAACCGGTCGCTGACGCTTCCGGCTCCGATTCGGGAGGGGACAGACGACAAAAAGCGATCGTCTGTCCCACGCACGTTACAATAGAGCCTTCATGCCGCAACTGCTAGCGGACAAGACCGCGCTTGTGCTCGGAGTCGCGAACCGGTGGAGCATTGCCTACGCGATCGCCTCCGCGTTCGTGCGCGAAGGCGCGCGCCTGGTCCTGACCTACCAAGGCGAGCGCCAGAAGCAGACCGTGGAAGAACTTGGATCCGAGTTGAAGGCGGCCAAGGTCTTCAACTGCGATGTCACGCGCCCGGAAGATCTGGAACGGCTGCCTGTCGAGCTGCGCGAGGTTTCGCCAACGCTCGACTCGGTGGTCCACAGCATTGCGTTCGCCAACCGCGAAGACTTGAGCCGGCCGTTTGTAGAAACCAGCCGCGAGGGATACTTGCTGGCGCAAGAGGTCAGCGCATATTCGCTGACGGCGGTCGCGCGGGCCGTGGCGCCGCTCATGCAAGACGGCGGCTCGATTGTTACGATGACTTATCTCGGCTCCAGCAGAGTAGTGCAAAACTACAATGTCATGGGAGTGGCGAAGGCGGCGCTCGAAGCTTCCGTCCGCTATCTCGCCTGCGATCTCGGTCCGCGCAAGATTCGCGTGAATGCGGTCTCCGCCGGTCCCATCAAGACCGCTTCCGCGCGCGGCATCAAAGATTTTTCAAAAGTTCTCGAAGGAGTGGCGGCGCACGCGCCGCTGCGCCGGAACACCGACCCGGCGGAGGTTGCCGACACGGCGGTATTCCTGGCCAGCGATTTGGGCCGCGGGGTTACTGGAAACGTGTTATTTGTCGATGCCGGATTCCAAATCATGGGGCTGGGCGCCGCCGAATGAGCACGATTGTATGTTCCCGCGCACCTATCGTGCTCGCGGTTTCTTCGTCTAATTTCTACGAGTGAATTGACAGCAGTTCTTCCGATCCCTATTCTGGTTCTTTCAAGCGCAATCTGGGCGGCGGTTCACATTGCCGCACGCACACGC
>JBOGMI010000359.1:0-1087 GCA_050746645.1 Bryobacteraceae bacterium
ATAAGGATACGAGGGGAACCAGACGCGCTCGTGTTCGACCACTTGGACGTCCGTCCCGAATTCGAGCCGCGCACCGGCTTCCATCTGGCGCACTCCGTCGCCGTCGGTGAGCGCGGCCGAGGTAGAGCCCAGCTTGCCGGAAGCCAGGAAGCTTTGCGCCGGCGCCGAAGCAAGGAACTCTTCCAGCGTGCGATACGCCGGGCCGGAGACATACCGGAAAATCTGCGAGCCTGAACGAACTACCGAACCCGCCGGGTCGCGGAACGATGCCACTCCCGGCTTAGTCCTTTTCTTTCCTGATTTTGAAAGACTTGATTTTGGCGATAATCTTGCGGAAGTAGAACAATCCTCCAATAAATGCCGCCGCGATCGACTGCCAAATCAGCGCGCCCGTGCCAGGGTCGATATAAGCAGGAACTTGCAACATACGCTGTTATGATAGAACAAAAATAGCGCCCATTTGCATCAAGGATTCTATCTGGGAGTTTTGTGGGTACAAGAAGGTCCTGGCGGGGTACTAAGGGGTGTTAGTACTTTGCCGCCGCCGCGCCAGTACTTGCGGGTGGAGCGATTTGCCTCCTGAGACCACTTCTACAGGGAGCGATGAATCCTTTCTTTGAACACGACGAATCCCAGACCATCACAACCAAGGCGCTAGCGGCCTGCTTTTACCGCCCCGATCAGTCTCTCTGGGCCGCAGACCGGTGGACCTGCCCGCATTGTTCGGAATTGAACCAGGAAGCGGAGACCGAGTGCTGCTGCGGATTCAGCCTGGACGACTTGAGCGATTTTCACAATAGAAATACAATTTCGGTCGCCAAGCTGGTCATGGTGCTGACGCTGTAAACAGCACAATCGTCTCCTGAACACGTTCGGAAAACGATTTGGCGCTCCCTTTGCTGAAGTGCTCGACCGCGGCGGCAGCAACTTGCTGCTGAGTGAGCATGGGGAGAAAAGGGGAAAGAGTGCGATTTATTTTCCGTGCCGCTTCGCGATCAGTTTTCGCACGGCGGGTACGAGATCGTGGGGAATCCTCATCACGGTTTCGGAGGGCCGGAAAGCGGCTTCATCCTCGGCGACAGCCTCA
>JBOGMI010000360.1:0-2093 GCA_050746645.1 Bryobacteraceae bacterium
TCCGCGACGAAGATCTTCGCGCCGATCGCCAGCCGGAGTTTACGCAGATCGACTTAGAAATGTCGTTCCCGCAGCAAGAGCAGATCTTCGAAGTGATCGAACCCTTGATTCGGCGCGTCTGCGAAGCAGCGGAAAAACCGGTGCCCGCCGGGATTCCGCGCATTACTTATGCCCAGGCGATGCAATCTTACGGGAGCGACAAGCCGGATCTGCGCATCCCGCCGTTTCATTGCGTGCAGGATCTGTTCGCCGGAGCAAATCTTTCCGGCGAGGGTCTGCCGCTGGTCGCGATTCGTATTCCCAAAACCGGAACGCTGAGCCGCAGAGAGCGCGATGAGATCAAAGCGCTGGGGCAGGAGCGCGGGCTGCGCGTTTACGACGATCTGAAGCGTCTGGATCGCGATTTTGCCGCAAGCATGGTGCAACTTCGCGAGCGCGTCCAGTTGCGCGACCACGATTTGTTGGTTCTGGCGGCCGCGGCTGGCGACGTGAAGAGCGCGCGCCCGGAACAGACCGTGCTCGAAGCATGCGGCCAGCTTCGCGTGCAGCTTGCGCAGCGTTATAACGACCGGCACAAACTGCTGGACAGCGGTGAGCTTCGCTTTCTATGGGTGACCGACTTTCCCATGTTCGAGTGGGATGCCGAAGAAGAGCGCTGGACCGCTGCGCACCATCCGTTCACTTCGGTAGACGACGAAGATCTGGACAAACTGACTTCGGACCCGGCGCACTGCCGCGCAAAATCGTACGATTTGGTGCTGAACGGCGTTGAGCTGGGTTCGGGCTCGATTCGTATCCATCGCCGCGACGTACAGACCAAGGTTTTTGCGGCGCTGGGATTCACGGAAGAAGAAGCGAAACGCCGTTTCGGCTTCCTGCTGGAGGCGCTTGAGTACGGAGCACCTCCGCACGGCGGAATCGCGCTCGGGCTGGATCGCCTGGTAATGGTCCTGGCAGGCGAACAATCCATCCGCGACGTAATTCCATTTCCAAAAACGGCAAAAGGCACCGACCTGATGTGCGACGCGCCATCTACGGTCCCCGAGAGGCAATTACGGGAATTGGGGATTCGCATCGCAGGCGGGCAGCGATAAAAGTGCCACAATGTAGCACATGAGGAAGACGTCGATTCGCGAGTTGCACATCCGTACCTCCGAGTTGGTACGCGAAGCCGCCGATGGCAGCATAATTGTGATTGAGCGCCGCGGCGAACCCGTTGCAGAACTGCGACCGCTCTCGAAAACTCCTGCCAAGTCCCGGCTGCCCGAACTGGCCGAGCTTTGGAGGCGCTTCCCTACGGTGGCTACCGACAGCGGACGATTTCTCGAAGAAGACCGCTGAAATATGTACCTCGACTCAGCGTACATTGCGAAATATTACGTTAATGAGCGAGATTCTCCGGCAGTACGGGACTTGATTCGCCGGCGCCGCACATCTGTTCGTCCCATTGGGCAATCGCCGAGGTCGCTTGCGTATTTCACCGGCATGTTCGCGAGGGATCTCTCACGCTCACCGAAGGTCAGGAACTCATGGACCTGTTCAGAAGCCATGTCGAAGCGGATCTCTGGAACCTGAAATCGGTAAGCGGCGCTCTCCTGCGAAAGACAGTAGCGTTGATTCGCAGGATGCCGCCAAACGTGCCCTTGCGCGCCGGCGACGCTATCCATTTGGCCACTGCACTCGACGCCGGGGAAACAGAAATCTGGACCAACGACCGCCATCTCCTTGCTGCCGCTGATCACGCAGGCGTGATCGGCAAATCTGCATCAGGCTGAGTCCCCGGATCACCGGAATAAGCTTGGGGGATATCATACCGTCAGAATTGGCAAGCGCGGAAAAGCCGCGCGATAGAGGCGTTCATCCAGGGTGAGCAGGCGGAAACCATTTTGCACGGCGTGAGCGCCAATCAGAAAATCCGCAAGGATACGGCGTGGACCGGAGTCGCGTTGCTTGCGGCGGCGGGCGGCGTATTGCTGGAAAGCTCGCCCCGCCAATCGCCAGATCCGCTCGTTGAGGTCCCAATCCACAGCGATGCCCGTTTCTTTGCAGAACGAATCCAGAAAGCCTTCGCTCCGGGAAGGAGCGGCCAGGAG
>JBOGMI010000361.1:0-36242 GCA_050746645.1 Bryobacteraceae bacterium
GCATCTCCGGCCGGCCTCTAGCGATCGCGTATCTGCAGGCCACGAATCCCGCGTTGTTCAACGTGAAGACGATGGGCGCGCCGCTGCAACCTTATTTCCACCCTCCGCTCTTCCCCGGTGTTTTCAACGGTAATTACGTATTTCCCGGAAGCGCTCCGGTGACCAACACGGTGCCGGGAGCCATGGCGGTGCAGGCGGCGTTTGCGGCGGCGGACTGGCTGGACATGCTGGGCGACGCGCTGAGCTATGCGCCGCTTCTGCCCCAACACGTGCTGTTCCAGTTTGGCTACGGGGATCTGGAAGTGCCGAATCCGGCTGAATCGGCGGTGGTCCGCGCTGCCGATGGCCCGGCGCACACTTCCTTCTTCAATTTCGCAAAGGCCGCGGGTATCGATCCGGAATTGCTGGGCATCACGATGGACGTGGGCGGCGCCGCATTTCCGATTCTGCCGCACCGGATACTGAGCAATCCCACTGTTTTCACGGCTGTCAGCGAAACTCCGCTTGCGCTCGCCGAGCAGCGGCAAGCCGCGGCGTATTTCGCTTCCGATGGGCAGTCGATCGTCGATCCGGACCAGATTTTGAATGGCACGCCATACGCAAACCAGGACCTGTTCACCGACCCTGCGGTATTGCCGGAGGGGCAGAATTTTTTGCAGGTGCCGCCTTCGCAGCCTGGTGGCGGAACTTAAACAGAAACCGGTTCGAGGCGCGAAATTTCCAGGCTGACCGGCAGGCTGAAGAAGAACGAGGAGCCGACGCCTTCGGTTGAGGTGGCCCACATACGGCCGCCGTGGCGTTCCACGATTTTTTTAGCGATGGACAAACCCATGCCGGTGCCTTCGACTTTGCGCGAGTGCAGGCGCTGGAACATGGCGAAGATGCGCTCGACATACTGAGGTTGAAAACCCTGGCCGTTGTCGGAGACTGAGAACACCCAGTCGCTTTCCTGGCGCAGCGCGTTCACCGAGATGACGGGAGGCTCTTCGCGGCGGTACTTGATAGCGTTTGAAATCAGGTTTTGCAGCACCTGCAAGAGCTGCACGCGATCCACCACCAGAGCGGGCAGCGGGCCGTGCTCGATACGGCAGCCGCTTTCCCGAATGGAGGCCTGAAGCGCAATTTCGGCTTCCTCCAGCATGCTCTCAAACGATACCGGAACGCTGGCATGACCGGATTTGCGCAGGCGCACCAGGGCGAGCAGACCGTTGATGAGGTCTCCCATGCGGCGCGCGGAGGTGACGATGTAGCCGATGAACTCGTCGGCGTCTTCGTCGAGACGGCCTTTATAACGCTGTTCGAGAAGCTGGGTAAAGCTGGTAATGGTGCGGAGCGGCTCCTGCAGGTCGTGGCTGGCGACATAGGCGAACTGCTGCAGTTCCGTGTTCGATTCCTGGAGTTCCCGCGTGCGCTCGGCGATGCGGGTTTCGAGGTCGGCGTTCAAAACCGCCAGTTCGGCATGTGCGGCGTCGCGTGCATGGAGGTAGGAGATGAGCGTGCGGTAGAGCCAGGCAAGGACGCCCATGGTGATCAGCGTGCCGGCCAGAAAGAACACGAAGGAGGCCTGGCTGGTCCAATGATCGCGCTCCAGATAGGTGCGTTCCCGGCGATCCAGCAGGGCGAGCAGATCGATGGCTTGTTTGTGGATTCGGTCCATAGTCGCTTGGGCCGTGCGTGAACGCACGACCGCGAGGACTCCTTCCGGGCCGCCGCGTTGCATCATCTCGGCCGCTTTGTTCGCCTGGCGAAAACGCCCGCGCACCAGCTCCGCCAGATGGCGCACCATGGGCTCGATGTTGCGGTTGCCTGCGGCATTGCGTTTGCAGGCATCGATGTCCACGTTGAGCATGGCGTTAGCTTGCTGCAGCGGAACTAAATCGCGCGGATCGCCGGTAAGCAAAAAGCCGCGCTCGGCCGATTCCGCGCTTTGCACCAGAGACCAGAGGCTCGAAACGCTGGCATTGAGCGTGTGCGCCTGAAGCAAATGCGTGTCGGTTTGCTCCGACATCACGTCCACGAAGAAAAGCAAAAAGCAAAATGCCAGCGGCACGCAGAAGAGAAAAGCAAGACGGCGGCGCGTCCGCTTTTCAACTGGCAGGGTCATGTAGAATTTAACTGCTTCACAGGGCTAAAATTCGGTATGGCATTTTTGAATCGTGCTGTTGGTTTTTTCGGGCGCCGCATGCGCCTGATAGCGGTGATTTGTTTTGCCGCGGGCACTCTCGCGGCGGCTCCTCCCGATACGTTTGCTACCAAAGCCGGCCCGGTCACCATCACTCCGATTTACCACGCGAGCCTCACGTTGGCGGCCAACGGAAAGCTGATTTATGTCGATCCCTCTCCCGCGGCGCGCTTCGCTCATCGCACCAAGGCCGACCTGATTTTGATTACCCATACTCACGCCGACCATTTCGACAAGGGCGCCATCTCCGAACTACACAAGAAGGATACTTCTATCATCGCGCCTGCCGCTGTCGCGAAACAGCTTCGCGGCGTTCACGTTCTGAAAAACGGCCAGCAAACCATATGGGACGGATGGAAAATTCAAGCGGTTCCCATGTACAACATGAAGCGCGGCCCCGGACCAGAAGTCCTCTATCATCCGAAAGGATGGGGGAACGGCTATGTTCTCACTTACGGAGGTAAGCGATTTTACATAGCCGGAGACACAGAGAATACTCCTGAAATGCGTAGCTTGAAAGATATAGACGTGGCGTTCGTCCCGATGAATCTGCCGTTTACCATGACGCCGGATGAGGCGGCGGCGGCGGTGAAGGCTTTCCGCCCCAAGGTGGTCTATCCATATCACTACCGGAATGGAGACGGCACGCTGGCGAATACCAAGAAATTCAAGGCCGATCTTGCCGGTACCGGAATCGATGTCAGGCTGCGCAACTGGTATCCGCCGCTGAAGTGAGCGCGCGTTCGCGCATGTGACCAAAGCAAAGAGCGATGCCGGCGGCTTCTGGGCCGTTGTGCCAAAGATCGAGGAAGAGCTTGGCGTCGCTCGGCGCGGTTGTGCCCATGAAACACGGTGGGGTCGGCGTTTCAAGGCTGCCGCGCCCTTTCCCGTGCGCGCTGGTTTTTCGCAAACCGATCTTCTGTCCCACTGAGTTGGTCTGCCGGCTGCTGATCGGAATCAGCGCTAGCGCAAACAGGAGCACATTGATCTCACTCATGGCGCCCCAGAACGGATGCGAGCCGGTTTGGCTGGCGCAGAAGACCGAGACGATGGCGGCGAGAAGAGTTGCGGCGGGTCCGGCGGCGGCCACGATCATAGTTGCGCCGCGCCAAAATTCGGAACGAACCGGCACGGCCGCCACCGAGCCGCGAAAAAGACTGCGAGGCGTCAATCGAAAGCGCCAGCGGCCGCCCAATTTCTCCAAGCGAAAAGGGCCGAGCGAAGCGCCCAGCACTTCGAAGCGGAGCAGCAATGCGGCGGCCAGGTGTCCGCACTCGTGCAGCACGACCGAGACGGCGCAGGCGGCTACAAGAATAGCGAGAGAGGCGGCATTATCCAGCTTCCACTGGTCGAATGCCGCCCGAACGGCAGCCGGCGCCGCGGCGCGCATGCCTATCCCGATCGCCACGGCGGCGACCAGGAGCATCCACCAACCCCCTCCGCGCTTGCGGGCGTTTTTGCTCCGCGAGGCATTTGGTAGAAATGCGATTCCGCCTGCCATGGCTGCACGTTAGCGTGCTGGCGAACGCTTCCGCCAGTCCGTACCGTAACAGGCGCCGCATACCCCGGTACGCTGTATTCCGCGCAGTACGACATGCGCCGGAGCCGGCCCTCCCTTACGGTCGGGGTTCTGTTTGGCTGGTAAACTGAAGCCGAATTCCCACGCGATGGCCATTCAGACGCTATTTGGCTCGGTACCGACGGAACCCGATCTGCTTGATCGGCTGAAGACGGGCATTCAAAAGACGCGCGCGGGTTTGGTGGATCGCGTCGAAGACGTCCTCTCCGGTCGCAAGGAAATCGATGCCGATCTGCTCGACGAACTGGAATACACCCTGATCACCGCGGATCTCGGCGTGCGCACCGTGGACGATATCCTGGCGCGCATCCAGGAGCGGATCGACCGCAAGATGACGGGCAATCTGGCCGGCATCCGCAATCTGATTCGCGAGCATCTGCTCGAAGTTCTGCGGGCTTCGGAAACGCCGGTCCGCATGGTGCGTGTGCCTCCCGCCGTCGTGATGCTGGTCGGTGTGAACGGGGCGGGGAAGACGACTACCATCGGCAAGCTGGCCCATCGCTTTCTGGGCGAAGGGCGGAAGGTGCTGCTGTGCGCCGCGGATACCTTTCGCGCGGCTGCTATCGAGCAGCTCGAAATCTGGGCGCAGCGTGCGGGCGTCGATATGATCCGGCAAAAGACCGGAGCCGATCCCAGCGCGGTGCTGTTCGATTCCTTGCAGGCCGCTAAAGCGCGCCAGGTGGATTATGTGATCGTCGATACCGCCGGGCGGCTGCACACGAAAGAAAATCTGATGGCGGAGTTGGAAAAGATGCGCCGGACCGCAAACCGGGTCATTCCCGGCTCGCCGCACGAGGTTTGGCTGGTAATGGACGCTACGACCGGGCAAAACGGTCTGGAGCAGGCGCGGAAATTTACCGGATCGGCCGGCGTCACCGGAATCATTCTGACAAAGCTCGACGGAACCGCCAAGGGAGGCGTGGTGGTGGCGATTGCCCGCGAATTGAATCTGCCCATCCGGTTTATTGGCGTGGGAGAGAAGATCGATGACCTGCTGCCCTTTGAGCCCGAGGGATTTGTCGAGTCGTTGTTCGATTAGCTAACAGCTAACAGCTAACAGCTAACAGCTAACAGCTAAATGCTTGATGCAGATTACATGTCGGAGGCCCTCGCGCTCGCCGAGCGCGGCCGTGGCGCGACCAGTCCCAATCCGGCAGTGGGCGCGGTGGTCGTCAGCGATGGCCGCATCGTGGGGCGCGGTTTTCATACCTGGGCCGGAGTCGATCACGCCGAAACCGTTGCTTTGCGGGAAGCCGGCGAGGCGGCGCGCGGTTCGACGCTCTACGTGACGCTTGAGCCGTGCTCGCATTGCGGGCGCACGCAGCCATGCGTCGAAGCGATTGCGGGGGCGGGAGTGGCGCGGGTGGTCGCCGCGATGCAAGATCCGAATCCGCAGGTGAGCGGCGAAGGCTTTCGCAGGCTGCGCGAAGCCGGAATCGAGGTTGCCTCCGGCGAAGCTCATCGAGCGGCTGCCGAGCGGCTCAACGAGGCGTTCGTCCATTTCATGAAAACCGGGCGGCCGCTGGTGACGGTGAAATCGGCGCTGACGCTGGACGGAAAAATCGCCGCGCCGCGCGACAACCAAGGCTGGATCACGAGCGAGATCGCCCGCGCCGACGTGCAGCAGGTGCGCCATCTCGCCGATGCCATTCTGACCGGCATCGGAACGGTCACGAACGACGACTGCCTGCTCACCGACCGCACCGGCCTGGAGCGCAGCCGTCCGCTGCTGCGCATCGTGCTCGATTCGCAGCTCCGGATTCCGCTGACGTCGAAGATGGTTCGCAGCGCGCGCGGCGATGTCCTGGTGGCTACCACTTCGGCGGCTTCCGAGATGCGCAGGAAAGCGCTGGAAGCGGCGGGCATTCGGGTGTTGATCGCCGACGGAACCGCCGGACGCACGGATCCGAAGCAAGTGGTTGCCTGGCTTGCCCGCGAGCGCTATCTTTCCTTGATGGTAGAGGCGGGAGCGCGCGTCAATTGGACCATGCTCGACTCTCAGATCGCGGATAAGATTCTTTTTTATTACGCGCCGAAAATTCTGGGCGGGCTCAAGAGCCTTCCGGTTGCCGGAGGCGCCGGCCGCCAGCGGCGCATGGATGCGATCTTGCTCGATCGAGTTGCTCTGCGCAAGGTTTCGGAAAACGAGTTCGCCGTGGAAGCCTACGTCCAGAACCCTAAATCTTGAAACTGAGATGGAAGCGTAAGCGACCTAGCTTGGGATGCCTCTATGGTGAAGTAAAACTATGGACAGCTTTCTGGACGCGGCGATCGAGATCGCCCAGCAGGCCGGCGGGATTCTGATGGATCGGCGCGGCGTCGGTTTCGAGCTGAAAGGCGCATTCGATTTGGTCACCGCCGCCGACCGCGCGAGCGAGCGCTTCATTGTCGAGCAGTTGCAGAAGCGCTTTCCCCAGCACGGGATCGTGGCGGAAGAGGGCGGCCGCGCCGAAATGCGCTCGGAATTCCGCTGGTATGTCGATCCGCTGGACGGCACAACCAATTTCGCGCACGGGTTTCCCATGTGGAACGTGACGCTGGCGCTGGCGCGCAAAGAGCAAGTCGTTGCCGGCGTGATTTACGATCCGCTCCGCCGGGAAATGTTTGCGGCCGAGCGTGGGGCGGGCGCGCGGCTCAACGAGACGCCCATTCGTACCAGCAAGGCAAGCAGGCTTGAGGACGCCTTGCTCGCCACCGGCTTCCCCAGCCGCAAGCGGCACGAAAACGTAAACATCCATTTTTATTACCAGGCGGCCATGATCACGCACGGCATCCGCCGCGGTGGTTCGGCGGCTCTCGACCTGGCGTACACCGCGTGCGGGCGGCTGGACGGCTTTTGGGAGTTTGGGCTGAATCCGTGGGACATGGCGGCGGGAACGCTGATGGTGGAAGAAGCCGGCGGACGCGTTTCGGGAATGCGCGGAGAGCCGCTCGATCTGCACGGGAAGTATTTGCTGGCGGACAACGGATTGCTGCACGAAGAAACGCTGCAATTCTTCGATGAAATTTTCGAAGGCCGTTATCGATACGAGATGCCGTCGCTGCCGGCAGAAGCCTTCGAAGCCGAACGGGAGCTGCAGCATGGCTGAGCTGCCGCCGGCGCCGCTGACGCTGGAAGGCGCGACGGTGCTGCACCAAATGTTCCGTGTGCGGCGCGCGGCTTTGCGAGCCGCACCGGTTTCTACACGCAGAAGAGCGATCGATGAGGCGGCGCGTGTGCTTGGCGAAATGGAGCAGCGCGCGGCCGATGGCCATCCGGCGCAAACCGCCGTCTATTCGCAGATCGGGCACAAGGGCGATCTGCTGCTGCTGCATTTTCGCGAATCGATGGAGGCGGCGCATCGCGCCGAGCTTGCCGTGGCGCAATTGGAACTGAGCGATTATTTGGAAGCGACGCACTCCTATCTGTCGATGGTGGAATTGGGCTTGTACGAATCGTCGGCCAAAGCCTATGGCCAGCTTGCCGAAAAAGGACACGAGCCGCATTCGGCCGAGTGGCAGGCGGGAATCGACGAAGTGACGCGCCGCCAAGCGGCTGCAATGACGCCGCGGCTATGGCCGGAAATTCCGCAAAGCCGATATCTCTGCTTCTATCCCATGGACCGGAAGCGCGGCGAAGCGAAAAACTGGTATCTCGAATCGATGGCCGAAAGACAGCGACTGATGCAAGAGCACAGCGCGATTGGCAGGCGCTATGCGGGCTGTGTGAGGCAAATCATTACCGGGTCGATCGGCTTCGACGATTGGGAATGGGGTGTGGATCTGTTTGCCGACGATCCGCTAGTATTTAAGAAGCTGATCTACGAGATGCGCTTCGACGAAGCCAGCGCGATCTACGCGCTCTTCGGCATGTTCTATGTTGGCCTGCGGGTGGCGGCGGCGCAAATCGGCAATCTTCTCCTCTCGGGAGAACTACAAACGGAACCCCGAGCATAAGCGAGGGGAGGCGAGATGGTACGCTTAGATTCGAAAATGCGTACTGTCGACCTGATCCACCGCAAGCGAGATGGCGAAGAACTTTCGCCCGAGGAGATTCGCTACGTTGTCGACGGCTATACTCGCGGCGAAATTCCGGATTATCAAGCCTCCGCCTTTTTGATGGCGGTGTTTTTTTCTGGGATGTCGGACCGCGAAGTCAGCTCGATTACAGAAACCATGATGAACTCGGGGGCCCCTGTGGACTTGTCCGCAGTCCCCGGAGTCAAAGTAGATAAACATTCCACCGGGGGCGTGGGGGACAAAACCAGCCTGATTGCGGCGCCCATTGCCGCCTCCGCCGGAGTGGTGGTGCCATTGGTGTCGGGGCGGGCGCTGGGACACACGGGCGGAACGCTGGACAAGCTGGAATCGATCCCCGGGCTTCGCACCGACCTGACCATCGACGAATTCCGCGCCCAGCTCGCTCAACACAATCTCGCTTTCATCGGCCAGACGGCCGAGATTGCGCCTGCCGACGGCAAACTCTATGCCCTGCGCGATGCCACGGCGACGGTGGAATCGATTCCGCTGATCGCGTCGTCCATCATGTCGAAGAAACTTTCGATCGGCGCCGATGCGCTCGTGCTGGATGTGAAGGTCGGCTCGGGCGCCTTCATGAAGAAGCAGGTGGAAGCCCGACGGCTGGCGCAGTTGATGGTGGGCATCGGGCGCAGGATGGACAAGCGCGTCCAGGCGCTGATTACCGACATGAACCAGCCGCTTGGCTATGCGGTGGGAAATGCGCTGGAGGTGATGGAGGTTTCGCAGACGCTGCAAAATGCGGGGCCGGCCGATTTGACGCGCATTTGCCTGGAGCTGGCGGCGCGCTTGATTTACCTGGGCAAGGCCGCCAAAACGTTGGAAGAGGCGCGCGAAACGGCACAGGCCAAATTGCTCGACGGCTCGGGATACCGCAAGCTGAAGGAGGTGATCGAGGCGCAGGGCGGGAATCCGCAGGTGCTGGATCGCTTCGAGCTGCTGCCGAACGCGACCGGCGCGCAGGAGATTACCACCAGCCGCGGCGGTTACGTCAGCGCCATCGATGCCGAACTGATCGGCCAGGCATCGGCGATGATCGGCGCCGGCCGCAACACGAAGGAAGATTTGATCGACCCCGCGGTGGGCGTCATTCTGGAGGTGAAAGTGGGCCAGAAAATCGACGGGGGCAGCATTCTTTGCCGCATTTACTACACCGCGGACGAGCATCTCGAAGAAGCCGCCGGGTTGGTAGAGGATGCCTTCAAAATTTCACAGCAGCCGGTGGAAGAGCGCGACCTGATCCTCGAAGTCGTAGGCTAGCGATCAGCTAATAGCTATTTACTCCTGGCGCAATGCGCGGGCAGGGTCGATACGGCTGGCGCGGTAGGCCGGGATGCCGGCGGCGGCGAGTCCGACTGCCGCCAGGATGAGCGCCGCGGCCACAAAACTCACTGGATCGTTTGCGCCAACGCCGTAAAGCATGCCGCGCATTAAGCGCGTCAGCGCCAGCGCACCGGCAATGCCAACTGCCGTTCCGGCGCCGATTAAAATAGCTCCGGTGCGCAAGACATCGAGCAACATTTCCGCGGGTGTGGCTCCGAGCGCCATGCGGATGCCGATCTCGCGCCTGCGCCGCTCCACGGTGTACGCGATCACGGCGTAAATGCCCACCGCGGCCAGCAGTAAAGAAAGCAGTGCAAACAAGCCCAGCAGCCATGCCGAGAATCGGGAATCGCCTCGGGTTGCCTCGCGTGCCCGAGCCATGGTCTCTACTTGATACACCGGCTGAGCGGGAGCGAGCGCGGAGATGGTGCGGCGCAGCACCGGAACGAGTAGGACTCTCTGCCGCGAAGAGGCGATCGCAATCGAGATATTCAGCGCGGGCGATTGCGCAAACGGAACATACACTTCTCCGGCGCGCGATTTGAGCTTGACGGCCATGTCGCGGTCGATGTCGCCGACAATACCGACGATACGGCGCGGCGGGGCGTGCAGGCGCAAACGCACGGTCCTGCCTAGCGGATCGGTGTCGGGCCAGTACTTACGCGCCGTCTTTTGGTCCAGAATCACGACGAGCGGCTTGGTCGAGTTGTCGGCCGCGGTGAAAAAGCGTCCGCGAATCAGCGGAATGTGCATGGCGCGGAAGTAATCCGGCGTCGCCGAGCCGATGACCACGATCGGGGCGTCGGCTT
This sequence comes from Bryobacteraceae bacterium, assembly GCA_050746645.1. Classification (GTDB taxonomy): domain Bacteria; phylum Acidobacteriota; class Terriglobia; order Bryobacterales; family Bryobacteraceae; genus Bog-105. The sequence continues at coordinate 9,911 of JBOGMI010000361.1, forward strand.
GCTTCGGCTGCGGGCGGTCGGTGAAGTGCAATGTGCCGCCTTCGAGATCGTCGCTGGTGGGCAGCGAATCGATGGCGCCGGCCGCTTGCACGCCGGGCAGATTGCTAATCCGGCGCAGCAATTCCTTGCAGAAGAAAACTTGCTTCTCCGGCGCGGCATATTGTTTGCCGGCGAGCGAAATGCGCATGGTCAGCGTAGCCGTGTCGTAGCCGGGATCGGCGGCGCGCAGTTGGGAGATGGTGCGCAGCATCAGCCCGGCGCCGGCGAGCAGGACGACCGTGAAGGCGACTTCCGCGATCACGAAGAAATTGCCGAAGCGAAGCTCGCGGCCTGAGATTTGGGAACGCTCGCGGAGAGGCGAATCGCCGCTGCGGCGCGAGGCCATCCAGGCCGGCAGACCTCCGAACAGCACTCCGGTGCAGACGGCGAGCAGCGCGGTAAAGAGCAATACCGTTGAATTGAGGCCGATCAGATCGGCGTTGGGCAGCGACTCGGGCCGATAGCGGGCCAGAAGCTGAATAGCAAGCCAGGCGGGGACGATACCCACAGCCGCTCCGGCGAGCGCCAGGAGAACGCTCTCGGTAATCAATTGGCGCAGAATTCTCGCTTTGGAGGCGCCCAGGGCCGCGCGCACGGCGATTTCTTTGGTGCGGGCGGCGCCGCGCACGAGTAGCAGGCTGGCGATATTGGCGCAGGCGATTAAGAGCACGAATCCGACCGCGCCGAACAAAACCAGCACCAGCGTATGAACGTTTTGCACATAGGCCTGCTCCATCGGCTGGAGACTTGCGAGATAGCCGCCGTCGGAGTTGGGGTATTCGCGCGCGAGCCGCTGGCTGACGGCGGTCATTCCGCTTTGCGCGGCGGCCAGGCTCAAATGAGGAGCGAGCCGGCCCACGGTGCCGATATAACGCAGCGCGCGATCGGTGCCGAGCGGCGGCTCGAATAGCAGCGGCACGTAGAGCTTCTCGCTGGCGGCTTTTGCGATGTGCGGCGGCAGCACGCCGATGATGGTGTACGCGGCGCTATTGATGATGGCGGTTTTTCCTGCGATTTCCCGATCGCCGCCGAATCGCGTGCGCCAAAGGCCGTAGCCAAGGACCGCGACATGATCGTGGCCCGGCTGCATGTCCGCGGCACGAAAGAGGCGGCCGAGATAGGGCTTCTCGCGCAGAATTTCGAACCACGACTCGGTAACCGCCGCGCCCTGGACACGGTGCGCCGTGCCGTCCATCAGAAGGTTATATCCGTCGGTCGTGAAGCCTGCCAGGTTTTCGAAAATGCCGCTGGCTCGCCAGTCCTGAAAATCCGGTCCCGAAGCGGGGAAGCCGCCCGAACTGCGTCCGCCTTTGTCGGTCCAGACCATAACCACGCGGTTGGGATGAGGCACCGCGATGGGCGTCAGCAGCGCGGCGTTCACGATGCTGAAGATGGCTGTGTTGGCCCCGATCCCGAGCGCCAGAGTGACGACACAAGCCAGCGTGAAGCCCGGCTGATGGTGCAGCATCCGCACCGCGTAGCAGATGTCCTGCCGAAACGAGTCGAACATAGATCGCAACCCCAAGTTTCCCGGATTGTACTACAAAACGGTTCAGAGCGTTTGGAGCGCCGCAAACAGCAGTGCGCCGACGACGATCAGCACCAGGATTACCAGCACCACGCAGGGAATCGCGTTTTGGCGCGGCATGGGCGATACTTTGCCCTTGGATTTTTTCTTTTTGATTCGTGGCGCCGCCATTCGCTCCGTGGGGCCTACTTCTTGAACAGGCTATCGAAGGCCGCGCGGGCGTCGCTTGCGTTGCGCGGTGCCGGGATCGAGCCGTTTTCGGCAAGTTTTTGCATACCGCCCGCCGGCGCTTCGCGCGCTACCGTCACGCGCGGCGCGAACAGTTCGCATTCGTTCGCCTGGTCCTTTACGGCGATGCGCACCGGAATCGGTTTCGTGCACTGAAAGCGCGTCGAAGAATCGAAATGCACGCACTGCTTGCAGCAATGAAGCGCGGCGCCGCATTTGGGGCAGTTGCCCTTGAAATCGGTATCGGGCAGCAGCGTTACTGAGCAACTGAAGCAGCGCGAGGCCGCTACGTTCTCCACCAGGCGCGGCAGCTTCGGACCGGTTACATCGATGGGAAGTCTGGGGCCCTGAGGGCGCTGCCGCTCCGAACGGTACGAATCCCGTTCGGAATCCTGATAACCATGCTGACTATATTTGCGATCTCCGTCCATGCTGGTTGATCGGCTCCTTGGAACTCCGACGGTACACGGATACACCAAACTAGTTGAACACCCATTTCCGTCAGGTAATACATACAGATGCAGTGCCGGAACCGTGAAACGTACGTGTTGCCCGGTACGCGTCAGGTTGAGGTGGCGAGTTCCGATGCTATCGGAAGGATGGGTTAGCAGACCTCGCCTGCACCTAGCTCCTATGTACCACAGAAGCGGGTCCGAGCGCTAGGGGGTAAGGGCAAATAATTGCGAAAGGGCTCAGCCCGAAAGTTCGTTGTTGACCCTCAATTTGCCCATTTCCAAAATGCCGAATCGGAGCCGGGAGCGCAAGCGACCTGGTTGTGGCATGCCTCGCTTACGCTTGGGGCTCCGCTTCTAATCCGAAACCCATTTCAGCGGTGAGTTGCAGGGCCGTGTTAGCGGATTATCGAAATGATCGGGGCTGATGCGCACCGAGTATCCGAGGCGGCCGGTTCGCTGCACAATAAATTCGTTGGCGAAAGTCACGGCGGTTCCATGCTCTTCGACCGGCGCCAGCGTGAGCGCATGGGTTTCCTGTAAATCCCCATCGGCGCCGATCTGCCCGATGACCGCCTCGATGCGAACTTCGCAAGGATTGAGACCGGCGAGATCGATGGTGGCGCGCACGCTGACGGAAGATCCGCTGAGGACGCGATCGCCGGGGCCTTGCGGCGCGTCGAGGAAACGGATGCGATCCCAGGCCTGGGCAATGCGCGCATCCCATTGCGACTTCTGCCGGGCGGCTTCGAAATCGCCCTTGGTGAGCGCCTGCGACAGTTCGTGCGCCGGTTGATACAACTGCGACATATATTCGGCGAGCATGCGGCGGCAGCCGAACCAGGGAGTGATGTTGGCCAGTGATATTTTCATACGCCGCACCCACTCCAAGGGAAAATCCGGCTCGCTCTGGGCATAGAAAAGCGGAACGATCTCATTTTCCAGCCGGGAATAGATGGCGCTGGCGTGGATGTCGTCCTGGTCTTCCGAATACGGCGAGCGGTCGCCGATGGCCCAGCCGCCGGAGACCTCGTAGGCTTCGTCGAACCAGCCGTCGAGCACGCTGAGGTTGAGCACGCCATTCATGGCCGCCTTCATGCCGCTGGTGCCGCAAGCTTCTTCTCCGCGGCGCGGATTGTTCAGCCACAGATCGACGCCCTGAACCAGTTCGCGCGCGAGCTCGATGCCATAATCTTCGACGAAGATGAGCCGCTTGCAAATCTCCGGATCGCGCGACAGCGTGACGATTTCGCGAATCAGCGTTTTCCCCGGATGATCTTTCGGATGCGCTTTCCCGGCGATAACCACCTGAACCGGCATGGTGGGATGGTTGAGAATACGCTTCAAACGCGCGACATCGCGGAACACCAGCGTGGCTCGTTTGTAAGTCGCAAAGCGCCGCGCAAAGCCGATGGTGAGGATCTCCGGATCGAGCACTTCCTGCAATCGCCGCACTTCGGCGGCCGAGGCTTTCCGCCGCAGGGCCGAATTGATCGAGCGCTCGCGCACAAACGCCACCGTGCCGCGCTTGCGCTTGCGGTGCATTTCCCAGAGTTCCTCACTCGGAATCTCGTGCACCATTTCCCACATCTCGGCATCGCCCATTCGCTCCCGCCAGTCCGGCTGGAGATATTCATCATAGAGACTGGCCAGGTCGCCGTTGATCCAGGACGGCAGATGAACGCCGTTGGTGATGGAAGTGATGGGCACTTCCTCTACGGGAATCCGCGGCCACAGATCCTGGAACATCTCTTGGGAAACAGTGCGGTGCAAGGCGCTCACCGCATTGCGAAATGCCGACGCGTTCAACGCCAGAACGGCCATGGAGAAGCGTTCGCCCGAGTCCTGCATGTTGCGGCGGCCGAGCTTGAGCAGATTCTCGAAGGGGAAGGCGGCGCGCTCGCAATAGGAATGGAAATAGTCGTATATCACACTCGAATCGAAAAGATCAATCCCCGCCGGGACTGAGGTATGGGTGGTGAACACGTTACTGACGCGGGTTGCCTGAAGCGCCTCGTCGAACGTGAGTCCTTGCTCCTCCATCAACACGCGCACACGCTCGATGGCGAGAAAGGCCGAGTGCCCTTCGTTCATGTGATAGACGGTCGGCTGGATGCCCAGTTTTTTCAGTGCGCGCAGACCGCCGATCCCCACCACGATCTCCTGCTGGATGCGCATGTGAAGATCGCCGCCGTAAAGCCGGTCGGTGATATCGCGATGCTCCGGGTTGGAGTTTTGCGGAATATTGGTGTCGAGCACGTATAGCTTCACGCGGCCGACATCGATGCGCCAAACCTTGATGAACACCTCGCCGGTCGGCAGCGTCACGCTGACGATCACGTCTTCACCGTGTTCGTCTTCGCAGGGGCGCACCGGAAGCGTGTAGAAATCGTTCACCGGATTGCTCTCCTGCTGCCAGCCGTCCGGGTTCAGATGCTGTTGCAGATAGCCGCGTTGGTAGAGCAGGCCGACGCCGGTCAGGGCAAAGTCGCTATCGCTGGCGGCTTTCAGATGGTCGCCGGAAAGGATGCCGAGACCGCCCGAATAGATCGGCATGCAATCGAGCAGCCCGTATTCCATCGAAAAATAGGCGATGCGCGGCGTATCCTCGCCGGGTACGGCGCTTTGCAAATAGCTATCGTGCCGTTCGCAGGAGAGGCGGTAGAGCCGCATGAAGCGCGGATCGGCCGCCGCGCGGTTCAACTTCTCCTGGGGAATCAGGCCCAGCATCTCAACTGGATTGTGATTGCTCGTTTTCCAAAGCGCTGGGTCCAGCCGCCGGAACAGCGAACGGACAGTGTGATCCCAACTCCACAGCAGGTTATAGGAGATCTCGGAGAGACGCGAAAGCGACGGCGGCAACGCGGGCCGGACAAGAAATTCCTTCAGGGGTTTGATGTGATATGCCATCAGGCGCTACAACAATAATTGGATTGTTTGAGGCTCGAAAATATCGGCATTAATCCGCTGCTATTATCCCATGCGGATGATGGTGAAGGAGGGCTTTCTGTCCTATCTTTCGATTAACGATTTAACGTATTCGGTGGCGGGCCGCTGCGTGCTCGACCGGCTGACGATCGAAGTCGAACGCGGCGAGACGGTAGTTTTGCTCGGCCGCAGCGGCTCGGGCAAGACGACTGCCTTGCGGCTCATCAATCGGATGCTGGAACCCACTTCCGGCGGCATTCTTCTGGATGGCGAAAATACCGCCTCGCTCGATCCGATCGTGCTGCGGCGGCGCATCGGCTACGTGATTCAGGAATTCGGCTTGCTGCCGCACTGGACCGTGGAGCAGAACGTTTCGCTGGTTCCGCGGCTGGAGCGCTGGCCCAAAGAAAAGCAACTGGAGCGCGCGCGCGAATTGCTGGACCAGGTCGGGTTGCCCGCGGCTGAGTTCGGCTCGCGGCTTCCGCACGAACTGTCCGGCGGACAGCGCCAGCGCGTCGCCGTTGCCCGCGCGCTTGCGGCGTATCCCGCGCTGCTGCTTTTCGACGAACCGTTCGGCGCGCTCGATCCGCTGACCCGCCATGAAATGCAGCAGCAGTTTCTCTCACTCCGCGACCGCTACCGGCTCGCATCGGTGTTCGTCACCCACGACGTGTTGGAGGCGCTGGCGCTTGCCACTCGCATCGCGGTGCTCGACCGCGGCCGCGTCGAGCTGATCGCCGCGCCGGAAGAATTCCTTCAGGCGCAAACGCCCGTCGCGCGTGCTTTTGTGGAGACTGTGCCGAAGGAAGTGACCCGGGCGCGATCGGGTTAACCACGGTGTCAACCAAAGCGGCGTGCCGATCGTGTTCGTTCCCACCGCCGAGCCTTACTGGGCGCCCTGAACGCATCACGGTACAGGAACCAGCAGAGCCTTGCTGGCGACGGTGGTGAGGCCGTCCAAGGTATGCAGGAAATTCGACGAAAGTGGCGGAGCCTCCTGCAGATGCCACAACAATTCGGCATTCTGCCAAGCCGCCTCGCGTGCGGCGCTTACACTCCAGGCAGCGATCGTGTCTTCGAGATGAGAAACAGGCGGGAGCGGGTCGCCAAGAAGACGCACGCCTAACATCCGCTTAGCGGATTCGACCAAAGCATCTAAGGTCGTGTTGAGCGCCGTGTAATCGTTGTAATGCGCGCTCGCGTGTTGGGGGGGAGCGCCAGAGGCCTGACACGTAGCGACGATCGCCTGAGGAAGATCGTGATTGATGTGCGCGTTGATGCCCGCCAGAGCGTACTGGATGCGGGCGACCGCAACCCGGTCCCGGCGGGAAAACAGTGCGCGCCAGCAGCCTGGGCATATTTGACCCGAGAGCGCCGAGTCAAGAGCGCCGAAATAGAGCCGAGCGAATTGGACATCGAGCTGTGCCATCCATGCGGCATCCGCGAATCCGCCGGAAGCGATGCGCGCTTCGACAGCCTGGGTCACATGATGGTACAGCCAGTTGAACCATTTAAGGCCATCGCCGTCGGAACAGGTGGCCTCAATCGTCTGCATCGCCCGGAGAACGTCGGAAACCGATTGCGCGGGTGTTCGAATGGCGGCAAGAATCGCAGCGTCGTAGGGGAACATGGCCGGTTATTATAGCTTGCGCTTGCCGCGTCGCCCCGGGTTGGCGGAGTTGCAACTCACGCCTGCTCCAAAACCGCCTGCGCCCATTCAAAATACCCAACATGCGGGCTCCAGTATTCATTGGTCCGCCAACTGAAGCCGAAGCTTGTATCGAGAATCGGCCGGTCGTCTGCATTGCCGCAGATGCCGTTCATGATGCCTCCCGGAATCACGCCCACATAGCGCGAGTGAGGATACGGATTCCGCACCCCGATGCCGCTCGCCAGCGTTGCTCCAAATGGATTCGTTCCGAAGATCCATTCCAGTTGCCGGTAGGCGAGACCGCGGTAAGCCGGTTGATGGAGATCGGTAGCCGCCGTAGCAAACAGCAGCGCATGCGACGCCAAGTGCGCATTCAGCCCTTGCCACCAGAACTGCTTACGCACGGGCATGAAGAACCGGTATGTCAGATTGCCGGAGACAGGTCGATACCGTTCCGGCGTCGGCGAGCCGTGAAACAGTCCGAACGGCATAAAGCCGTAAGCGGATCGCTCGCACATCGGTATCGCATATTCATCGATGTAGCGCCGTGCGGCCTGCCGCCACTGCGGCGCGTCAGAAGAATCGGGGAAGACGCGCGCAGCTTCCAGCAGCGCAAACGGCGGCAATGCGCCATGAACCGCATGCTTATACGGTTCGGACGAACCGCGCGCCATGGGCCAGAACCCCCGCGAATGTTGCAAGCTGGCCAAATCCATGGCAAGCTGCTGGGCGGCTCGGAGCACTTCATCGTCTCCGGTTGCATGATGGAGGGCGATCGCCGCGAGCGTCCACCAGCCTGACTGCACCGTATCGCCAGCCCGCGTGTTCGCGCCCCAGCATCGCTTCGCAGCCGTAAGGCAGCGCTCGGAATAGGTTCTGTCGCGGGCCGCAAATTCGGACGCGTACTTGGCCTGCAGAGCCGTGAACATCGCTTGGACCAAGCCGGGTTTTGCCGGGTTCAGATAGCGGTCATCTGCCGTTCCGATGCGGTTATCCGTCCAGTGATTATCGCTGTTGTCGCCATTGACTCCGCCCGCGACATCTGCCCAGACACGGCCGTCCGTGTCCTGCATCTTCAAAAAGTAAGTGTTGCCCCAGCGCACCTCTTCGTGCAGCGGAGCCAGGCCGGAGCCTGCCAGATCCCAACTCTCCCCCAGATGCTTTGCAATGGCGAGCAGCCCGAATGCGTTCATCATGGTCGCATCCATCCACTTGCGCACATCGCCGGCATCATGCCAGCCCCCCACTTCGTCCACATGCCGGTCGTTATCGCGTCGCCTGGCATCGTCAAGATGGCAGACTGCATGTACATTGGGTACCGCCACCCCGCAGCGCTGCGCGCGATGGTAGCTGACCACCACGGGTAGATAGCGCCTCCATGCATCCGGCCGGATGAAGAAAGGCGGAGAGATCTCGTTCCCCACGCGGATCTGATACAGCCCTGGCCGCCTCACATCGCTGAAGTCCCCCACGAGCGCCGGCGCGAAATCCGAGTGCATCGGCTTCAGAGGACGCTCGATCCGGAAGGCAGGCCCGCTGGAAATGTCATACATCGAAAAGACACCTGGCGCGTTCGTATTTCGTGCCACGATGCGCTTGTTCGCCTCGGGCCGAAAACCGACATGGCACACGGCAATGGCGGGCTCCGGACCCGCGGTCATCGTCTCGACCGGCTCCGGCTTCGGCGGCCCCTCCTGGGCCTGCAGAGCAGTAGCTGTGGCCGCTAAAGCCAATCCTTGCAGAAATTCACGGCGTTCCACAAAACCGGTTTAGCACGCCGAGTCTCTCCGCTACTAAAGCGCTATGCCGAATCAGAGCCGGAAGCGTAAGCGACCTAGCCCTGTTGCCGCGCTCCTAAAAGCTACTCGAAGCCGCGGAAATGTAAGACTATAACTGCTGAAGAACGGCGGTAAATACAAAGAGGTTCATGAGATATGCCCAGTAGCAGCTCGACGAAGGCGAATCGATCCGGCATGAAAGAAGCGTTCAGGCAGTTTGCAAAGCGAACTGCGGAAGCGGTCGGCACTCCATCGGCATTTCTAGCCGCAATCGTGCTCATCCTGCTCTGGGGTGGAATGGGAGGTGTGTTTCACTATTCCGACACCTGGCAGCTAGTGATCAACACGGGCACAACTATCGTCACATTCCTCATGGTGTTTTTAATCCAAAACACTCAAAACCGCGATAGCAAGGCCATTCATTTGAAACTGGACGAGCTCATTAAAGCAATGCGCGGCGCCCGGAACTCAATTATCGATTTAGATAGGCTGACCGACGATCAGTTGAAGCGATTAGAGGACGAGTACAAGAAGGTTGGCGGCCCTATACGCGGTGATCGACGGAAACGGTAAGCGGGAGCGCCTGCTTTTCCTGTCTCGTGTGCCCGCAAGCCTTGGCGATCATGTAGAATTACGTTGACTCGGCTCCCGAGAACACGCGCACAAGGAGCGCGAACCTGGTAATGCCGTCTGCGAATGGAGGCGTGAGATGAAATTGCTTTTGTTGAACATTGGTTGCCTCGGCGATGCTGCTCGCGCAGGAGGATAAGGTGCGTGTAATTGCGTTCGGAGCGCATCCGGACGATTGCGACCTGAAGGCCGGTGGAACCGCTGCGCTCTTTGCGCAGACGGGGTATGCCGTGCGATTCGTGTCGGTAACGAATGGCGATGCGGGGCATCAGACGATGCGCGACGCCGAGCTTGCAGCCAGGCGCTTGCGCGAATCAAAGGAAGCTGCGCGGCGGCTCGGCATCGACTATGTGGTGCTGAACAATCATGATGGCCAGCTATCACCCACGCTTGATGTTCGCAGGGAGATCATTCGCCAGATACGTGAGTGGAAGGCGGACATCGTTCTCGCTCCACGGCCGAACGATTATCACCCGGATCACCGCTACACCGGCGTATTGGTGCAGGATGCTGCCTATATGGTGATGGTGCCTGCAATTGTTCCTGACGTGCCGCCGCTGCGAAAGAATCCGGTGTTCCTCTATTTCGAAGATAGATTCCAAAGACCGAATCCGTTCCGGCCGGATATTGCCGTGCGGATCGATGAAGTGTTCGACAAGAAAATCGATGCGCTGGATGCTCATGAATCGCAATTCTATGAATGGCTGCCTTGGGTGGACGGCAAGCTCGCGGAAGTGCCGAAGGACCACGCCGCACGCAAGCAATGGCTAAAGCGGCAGAGGACTCACGCGATCGGTCCGGCGGTCCGCGCCGCCTTAGTGAAGTGGTACGGCCCGGAAATCGGAAACGCGACGAAGCACTATGAAGCATTCGAGATCTGCGAGTATGGCTCACAGCCGGATGAAGCACGCATCCGCCAGCTATTTCCGATGCTCCATCTATAGCGCTTGCGTGCGCAAAGTGTCTGCTCGTCGGCGCGAATCTAACCGCTGATCGCTAATCCCCGCTGTCGCTGAGCAGAGTTTGCAGGCGCGGGCTGAGCTGCCGTTTGCGCCCGAACCAAAGCTGGATTTTATCCAGATACAGATAAACAACCGGCGTGGTGTAGAGGGTGAGTAACTGGCTTACAAGCAAGCCGCCGACGATGGCGATGCCGAGAGGACGCCGCATCTCCGATCCCATGCCGGTGCCGACCGCCAGAGGCAGCGCGCCGAACATGGCGGCCAGTGTGGTCATGATGATGGGACGGAAGCGCAGCAGGCAGGCTTCATAGATCGCCTGTTTCGAGGGAAGGCCCTGCTTGCGCTCGACTTCAAGCGCGAAATCGATCATCATGATCGCGTTCTTCTTGACGATGCCGATCAGCAGAATGATGCCGATCAGCGCGATCACCGTCAGCGGAATGTTGAAAATGATGAGCGCGAGCAGCGCGCCCACGCCCGCCGAGGGGATAGTCGAAAGAATCGTGATCGGGTGCACATAGCTCTCATAGAGCATGCCCAGAACGATATAGACAGCGATCAGAGCCGCGAGAATCAGCAGCGGCTCGGTTTTGAGCGATTGCTGAAACGCTTTGGCGGTTCCGGCGAAAGCTCCGTGCACGTTGGCGGGCATGCCGATATCGTCCTCCGCCTGTTGCACTGCCTGCACCGCCTCGCCGAGAGACGTCCCCGGCGCGATGGCGAACGAAAGCGTGATCGAAGGAAACAGGCCCTGGTGATTTACGGTGATGGAGTTCATCACCGTCTCCATGTGGGTGAAGGTCGAAATCGGAATCAAGGTGCCGTTATTCGAGCGCACATAGAGATCTTTCAACTCGGAGGGATTCTTCTGAAATTGGGGCGCCACTTCGAGCACGACATGATACTGGTTCATGCCGGTGTACATGGTGGACACCTCGCGCTGGCCGTAGGCGCTGTAAAGCGTCGTATCGATCGCTTGGGGCGTCACGCCCAGCCGCGATGCTGTAGCGCGGTCGATGACGACTTGGGATGTGAGGCCGTGAATCTGCTGATCGCTGTTGGCATCCAGAATGATGGGGATGGTTTTGAGCTTGGCCAGCAGTCTCGGCACCCATTTGTTCAGGGCCTCCAGGCTATCGGATTGCAGCGTGTATTGATACTCGGAATTGCTTGAGCGGCCGCCGATATGAATGTCCTGTGATGCCATCATATAGAGGCTTGCGCCGGGAATAACAGCTAGTTTTTTGCGCAGCCGGCCGATCACTTGCTGCGCCGACAGCTTTCTCTCATCGCGCGGTTTGAGTGCCATCCAGCAGGAGGCTCTGTTCAGAGTCCCGCCGCCGGTAAAGCCTTCCACGTTGGCAACCGCGGGGTCTTGCTGAATGATGTGCATCATTTGATGCAGCTTTTGCCGCATAGCGGCGAACGAGATGTCCTGGTCGGCCACAATCGTGCCGCCGATAGATCCGTTATCCTGCTCCGGGAAAAATCCTTTCGGCACGATAACGTAGAGATACACCGTCAACGCCACGGTGATAAGCGTAATCACCAGCGTCAGTTGGGGATGCGTGAGAATGACCGCGAGCGAACGGGCATAGGCCCCATGAACCGTATCGAAGATTTTGCCGCAGCCGCGGTAAATGAAATTATGCTTGGCTTCCGGATGCGGCGTGCGCAGAAACCGGGAGCATAACGCCGGGGTGACGGTGAGCGAAACCACGAGTGAAATCAAGATCGCGACCGTGAGCGTGACCGCGAATTCGCGGAACAGCCGGCCCACAATGCCACCCATCAGCAGAATGGGAATGAATACCGCGACGAGCGAGGTGCTCATCGAAAGCACGGTAAAGCCGATCTCTTTGGCGCCCCGGAACGCGGCTCTGAGCGGTGCGAATCCCATCTCCAGATAGCGCGTGATGTTTTCGATGACCACGATCGCATCGTCCACCACAAACCCGGTGGAGACAGTCAGCGCCATCAGCGACAGGTTGTCCATGGTGTAACCGCAGAGGTACATCACGGCAAAGGTGCCGAGCAGAGAAAGCGGAACCGCAATGCCGGGGATAAAAGTCGCCCAGGCGTTCCGCAGGAAGAAAAAGACGACCAGAACAACCAGCGCGATGGAAACCAGCAGCGTCAGCTCGACATCGTCAACCGAGGCGCGAATGGTGGTGGTGCGGTCCTGGGCGACGGTCATATGTATGGCCGGCGGCAGCGAAGCCTGGAGCTGGGGCAATATGGCGCGAATATTATCGGCCACTTTGATTACATTCGCGTCCGGCTGCTTGTGAATCCAGACCAGCACCGAGGGCACGCCGTTGTTCAGGCCATCGTTGCGCGTGTCGGAGACCGAATCGATCACATTGGCGATCTGGTCGAGGCGTACGGGAGCGCCGTTCTTATAGCCCACGATGAGCGGAGCATATTGAGCGGCCTTGAAAAGCTGGTCGTTTACGTTCAAATGCCAGCGAAATTTCTTGTTCTCCACCGATCCGGTTGCGAGATGGGCATTCGCGTTTTGCACAGCGGTGGTCACGTCGGTGAGCGCGATGCCCATTTTGTTCATCACGTCGGGATTGGCCTCGATGCGCACCGCCGGCTGCGAACCGCCCCAAACGTGAACCGTTCCGACACCCTGGATCTGCATGATTTTTTGCGCCAGGATCGAATCGGCGTAATCGTACACCACCCCGCGGTCGAAGGTCTTCGAAGTCAAGGCGAGCATCATGATAGGCGCTTCGGCTGGATTCGATTTCCAGTAGCCCGGATTACTCGGCAGATCGGCCGGCAGTTGGCCGCGCGCCGCGTTGATGGCCGCCTGAACATCGCGGGCCGCCCCATCGATGTCGCGGTTGAGATCGAACTGAAGCGTGATGCGCGTGCTGCCCAATTGGCTCGAAGAGGTCATTTCGGTGATGCCGGAGATGCGGCCGAACTGGCGTTCGAGCGGCGTGGCGACGGCCGAGGCCATTGTCTCCGGGCTTGCACCCGGCAGATTGGCATGCACCTGGATGGTGGGAAATTCCACCGGGGGAAGCGGGGCGACGGGGAGAAAACGGAAGGCCAGAATGCCCGCCGCCGCCACCGCCGCCGCCAGCAGCGAGGTTCCGATGGGCCGTTTAATAAATGGCGCGGAGATGTTCACGGCTTAATCGGCGGTGACCGCTCCTCGGATGCCGCTTTCGTCGAACTCGTCGTAGCCCTGGGCGCCGTGGCGGCGGCGGAAGCGCGCGGCGAGCCGGTCAAAGAAGAGGTAGACGACCGGCGTGGTGTAGAGCGTGAGCACCTGGCTGAAGAGCAAACCGCCCACGATCGTGATGCCCAAAGGCCGGCGCAGCTCGGCTCCCACGCCGCTGCCGAGCGCCAGCGGCAGCGCGCCGAAAATAGCCGCCATGGTGGTCATCAGAATCGGCCGGAAGCGCAGCAAGCAAGCCTGATAGATGGCGTCGAGCGCCGTTTTGCTCTCTTTGCGCTCCGCGTCGAGTGCAAAATCGATCATCATAATCGCGTTCTTTTGCACGATGCCGATCAGCAGGATAATGCCGATCAGCGACACCACGTTGAAATTGGTGTGGCAGAGCAGGAGCGCCAGCAGCGCACCCACGCCGGCCGAAGGCATAGTGGAAATAATCGTGATGGGGTGAATATAGCTTTCGTAGAGGACGCCGAGCACGATATAAACCACTCCCAGCGCCGCCAGGATCAGCAGAACTTCGTTCGACAGCGAGTTTTGAAACGCCGCCGCGGTCCCTTGGAAGCTGGAGCGAATGCTCACCGGTAACCCGATCTGCTGCTCGGCGTTCTTGATCGCCTGGACCGCGCTGCCCAGCGATACGCCTTCAGGCAAATTGAAGGAGATGGTCACCACCGGGAACTGGCCCTGGTGATTCACGGTCAGAGGCGTGGTGGTTTGCTCGAAATGCGTGAAAGAACCCAGCGGTACCATCTGGCCGCTGGCGGATTGCACATAGATGCTCGACAGATCCGCGGGGCTGCTGCGGAAACCGGAGCCCACGCCCAGCACTACGTGGTACTGATTCAACTGCGTGAACATGGTCGAGACCAGGCGCTGGCCGAAGGCATCATAGAGCGTGTTATCGATGGTCTGCATCGGAATCCCCAGGCGGGAGGCGGTGTCGCGATCGACCACCAGCGTCGTTTCGAGACCGCCGTTCTGCTGGTCTGTCGCTACGTCGCGCAGTTGGGGAAGCGTCTGCAGCTTGGCTACGAGCCGGTCGGTCCAGACCTTCAGCTCGTTCGCGTCCGCATCTTCGAGCGTGTATTGGTACTGCGTCCGGCTCACGCGGTCTTCCACGCTCAGATCCTGCACCGGCTGCATGTAGAGTGTGATCCCGGGCACCTTGGCGAGCTTCGGCTCCAGTCTCCGAATGACCTGCATGGCGCTGATCTTGCGCACCGAGAGCGGCTTGAGATTGATCTGGATGCGCCCGCTATTCAGCGTGGTGTTGATGCCGTCGATGCCGATGAACGAAGAGAGGTTTTCCACTGCCGGATCCTGCACAATCACCCGCGCAAGCGCCTGCTGGCGCTCCGACATGGCGGCAAACGAAACTGTGGGCGGAGCCTGAGAAATGCCGAGAATAGCCCCTGTGTCCTGCACCGGGAAGAAGCCCTTCGGAACGATGACGTACAGCCAAACCGTTACGCACGCGGTCAGCACGGTGATGCCCAGCATGAGCATCTGATGCTTCAGCACCCATCGCAGGCTGGTCGCGTAGCGCGCGATTACCCAATTGAACGCTGCCTCCGATTTGCGGAAGAATCGGCCCTTCTGCTCCAGCGGCTTGTGCTTCAAAATCGTCGCGCACATCATCGGTGTGAGCGTCAGCGAGACCGCCGCCGAGACCAGAATGGTGACCGCGAGCGTAATGGCGAATTCCCGGAACAGCCGGCCCACCACATCGCTCATGAACAGCAGCGGAATCAGCACGGCGATCAAAGATACCGTCAGCGAAACGATGGTGAAGCCGATTTGCTCGGAGCCTCGCAGCGCGGCGCGCAGCGGCGAATACCCTTGCTCCAGATAGCGCGAGATATTCTCGATCATCACGATCGCGTCGTCCACGATGAAGCCTGTCGAGATCGTCAGCGCCATCAGCGTCAGGTTGTTTAAGCTGTAGCCCATCAGATACATAGCGCCGAACGTGCCGACAATCGCGAGTGGCACCGAGACACTGGGAATCACCGTGGCGGAGAGATTGCGCAGAAACAGAAAGATCACCATCACCACCAGCGCGATGGTGAGCATCAGCTCAAATTGCACATCCTTTACCGATGCCCGGATCGTGGTTGTGCGGTCGCTGATGATCGAAACGTGAACCGCCGAGGGAATCGCTACTTGAAGCTGCGGCAGCAGATTCTTGATGCTATCGACGACTTTAATAATGTTGGCGCCCGGCTGCCGCTGGACATTCATGATGATCGCCGGGATCGTGTTCACCCAGGCAGCCTGGTTTCTGTCCTCCGGTCCGGAGATCACCTGTGCGACATCGGAAAGCCGTACCGGCGCGCCGTTCTTGTAGGCGATGATGACCGACTCGTAACCCTGGGCGGTTAAAATCTGGTCGTTCGCGCCGATCGTATACGCCTGGCGCACACCGTCGAAGGTTCCTTTGGCCTGATTGACGTTGGTCTGGTTCAGCGCCGTGCGCACGTCTTCCAGGCTCAGCCCGTAGGAGGCGAGCTGGGTGGGATTGACTTCAATGCGCACCGCGGGTTTGTGCCCGCCGCTGAGCGTCACCAGCCCGACGCCCGGAAGTTGCGAGATCTTTTGCGCCAGCGTCGTATCGGCGATATCCTCCACCTTGGTGAGCGGCACGGTCTTCGAGGTCAGCGCCAGCGTGATGACCGGCGCGTCGGCCGGGTTGACCTTGCTATAGATCGGCGGGTTGGGCAGATCGGGCGGAAGATACGTCCCGGCGGCGTTGATCGAGGCTTGCACCTCTTGCTCGGCGACGTTGATATCCAGGTTCAGGGCGAACTGCAGCGTGATGATGGAGCTGCCATACGAGCTGATCGAGGTCATCTGCTTCAGGCCGGGCACTTGGCCGAAGGTGCGCTCGAGCGGCGCGGTCACCGAGGACGCCATCACCGCCGGGCTCGCACCCGGATAAAAGGTGGCGCATTGAATGGTGGGGTAATCGACCTGCGGCAGAGCCGACACCGGCAGCATTTTGTAAGCGATGGCTCCGGCGACCAGGACACCCGCCATCAACAGCGAAGTGGCGACCGGCCGCAGGATAAACGGCCGAGACGGGTTCATTCTTCCAGTCCTTCAGTTGTGTTCGACTGGCCCGGAATGGCGTGCGTGCGCAGCCGCACTTTGGCGCCGTCGGTCAGCTTTTCGGCGCCGTCGGTCACGACTCTTTCGCCGGGCTTCAGACCGTCGTCGATAGAAACGTTCGTGCCTTCCGTGATGCCTACCTTCACCAGGCGGGCTGCGACCGTGTCGTCGCTCTTGACGACATAGACGAACGTGCCCGAGGGACCACGCTGGATCGCGTCGGCCGGGATGATGGTTGCGTTCTTTTGCGTGTTCAGCCACAGCCGGATATTTACAAACTGATTCGGAAACAGTTTGTAGTCTTGGTTGGAGAAAACCGCCTTCAGGGGCGCGGTGCCGGTGGACGTGTCGATCTGGTTGCCCACGGTGAGCAGCGTTCCGTCGGCGATTTTGTGCGTGTTGTTGCGATCGTAAGCTTCCGCGGGCAGCTTGACGCCCTGGCGCAGCCGGTCGAGCACGGCAGGAATCTGACCCTCGGGAAGGTTGAAAATCACGGAAATCGGATGAAGCTGCGTGATGACCGCGATTCCGTTGGCATCGGTGGTTTGGACTATGTTGCCGGCATCCACGAGCCGAAGTCCGATACGGCCATCGATCGGCGCGACGATTTTGGTGTAGGTCAAATTCAAATTCGCGGCATCGATAGCGGCCTGATCCTGAGCAATGGCCGCCTGATCGGCTGCGATAGAGCCATGGCTCTGGTCCACCATCGCACGCTGGGCATCCAAATCCTGCTGGGCGATGATTTTGGCCGTAAATAACTGCTGGTCCCGCTGATAAACGAGCTGGGCATTTTCGAGCGTGGCCTGATCTCTGGCCAGATTGCCCTTCGCTTGCGCCAGATTGGCTTGGGCTTGAGACAGCGCCACTTGGTAAGGCCGCGGATCGATCTGTGCCAGCAGCTCGCCCTTCTTGACAAACTGTCCTTCCTTAAAATTCACACTGATCAGTTGGCCGTTGATGCGCGGCTTGACGTTGACGGTGTTGAAAGCGGTTACGGTCCCCAGGCCCTGGAGGTAGACCGGCATGTTGCCGCTGTAGGCCGTGGCCGCCACCACAGGCATGGCATGGGGCCGCATTTTGCCTTTCATCGCCATCCCGGCCTGCTTCTTGGCCGTCTCGACTTGATAAAGCTTGAAGCAGCCGAACCCGATCGCGGCAAACACCACAAGCCAGACCCACCAATGGTTCCTCGAAGGGCCGGTCCCGCCCTCCTCGAGCTTCGGCAGATGCGCGGGATGCGGATGGAGTGGTGCCGGTTCGTCGCTGTCAGGCATTTCTGTTTCCGGGGGTCGCGGTTCCAGGGTAGGCGGCGTGTTCATCAGGTTTTTTCCGTTACTTCTTTGATGTGCAGGAGGCATTTCGGGTCAGCGTGGCGCTTCCTAACTCTCGGACGGCACGGCCGGGTGACCAACTCTGCCTTCCGCTACCGGAAAAGGCGACACCTTTATCCTAAACGTTACACACCCGGAAAGTTTTTGCTTTCAAACATCGGCGGCGGCGGCCGCCGGTAGTTTCTCCGGGCTTCACCGCGACCCTCGCGTGATATAAACGTCATAATTGAGCCACCGACTTCTCAGCGTCAGCCCGGTCGATATCGCCATCATCGTCCTCTACTTCTTCACGGTGATTGGCATCGGGATTTACCTCAAGCGATATACCAAGACGGGCGAGGATTTCTTTCTGGCCGGCCGCCAGATGACCGCCTGGATCGCCGGGCTGAGTTTCGTTGCCGCCAACCTCGGCTCGCTCGAATTGATGGGTTGGGCAGCCTCCACCTACCAATACGGAATCCTGGCCGCCCATTGGTACTGGATCGGCGCCATTCCGGCGATGCTGTTCCTCGGCGTCGTCATGATGCCGTTCTATTACATTTCGAAGACGCACTCCGTCCCCGGCTATCTGAAGCTGCGCTATGGCGAGGAGGCGCGGGTGTTTTCGGCCATCACCTTCGGCGTCATGACCGTGCTCATGAGCGGCGTAAACATGTACGCCATGGCGCTGGTCCTGCATGTGATTCTGGGCTGGAATATCCACATCAGCATCTGGATCTCTTCGGCTACCGTATGCGCTTACGTTTTTCTTGGCGGGCTGACCTCGGCGATCTTTAACGAAGTCATTCAATTCTTCTTGATTTGGCTCGGCGCGTTGGTCGTCGCCATCCTTGGGTTGACTGAAGTAGGGGGCTGGGGTGGCCTGGTCGCGCGCATCCACCAGAACTTCCCCGGCAAAGACTACACCCATATGTGGACCGATCTCGGCTCCTTCTCCTCCAACCCCATGGGCATCCAATGGACCGGCATTGTGTTCGGGCTGGGCTTTATCATTTCCTTCGGCTACTGGACCACGGACTTTCTTGTGGTCCAGCGCGTGCTTTCGGCGAGGAATTTGCACAGCGCCAAAATGGCGCCCATCATCGGCTCCGGCTTTAAAATGGCGCTGCCGTTCATCGTCATTCTTCCCGGTCTGCTGGGGCTGGCCGTGCTGCCTTACCACCTGCTTCCGGCCAACGTCGCACATGGCGGCCCGAGCTATAACGACGTGCTGCCGCTCATGATGGGCCGGTACTTGGGGCCGGGCCTGTTGGGGCTGGGGATTACCGCGCTGATCGCCGGATTCATGTCCGGCATGGCGGGAAATGTGAGCGCCTTTACCACCGTCTGGACCTACGACATCTATCGCGCCCTCATCGTCAAGCGTGCCTCCGACCAGCACTATTTGAAGGTTGGCCGCTGGTGCACGATCGTCGGCGTGCTGGTCAGCATCGGCACCGCCTATTTCGCCATGCAGTTCCAAAGCATCATGGATTATGTGCAGGCGCTCTTCAGCTTCTTTGTTGCGCCTCTCTTCGGTACCGTGATCCTCGGCATGTTCTGGAAACGCGCCACCGCCAAGGCTGGATTTTGGGGATTGCTCGTGGGGACGCTGTCCTCCATCGGCATGTGGACTTGGGTGAAGTTCGACCCCCCGGCGCTTCGCTATATTGCCCTTTCGCCCCATGCGAAGACTATGGCGCAAGATATGTATCAGGCGCTGTGGTCTTGGATCATCTGCGTGGTCGTAACCGTCGTGGTCAGTCTGGCTACTAAACCCAAGCTGGAATCCGAATTGGTGGGTCTGGTCTATGGCGCGACTGAAATCCCGTCGGAGAGCCATCTGCCCTGGCACAAACGCCCGATCTTTTGGGCGGCCGTCGTGTTCGCGGTTCTGGTCTTCCTGAATGTAGTTTTTGCTTAGAGGAAACATGCCGGAGGAAAAACACAATTACGGACGCATTGCAATCTGGTTTTTTGTCGGCCTGTTGCTCACCGTCTATGGAATCATCATTGTGGCCACGGGCCTCTATCATCTCGGCTCACCGCCTTCTCATCCGGCAGTGCTCGCAAACCTTCACCCTGAGATCTGGTGGGGTGCTGTGCTGCTCGCGATCGGTCTTTTCTATGTGATTCGATTCTTTCCGAGGAAACGGCTGTGACTGGTAAGACTGACGTGGCGCACGCACTCGTGCGTGCCGCGTCGAGACTCGTCTCGACGCCTGGCGCCCCTCAGCATGACAGACCACAAACCACGATGGTCTGTCCCACCGTCCCACGCATGCGGGCATGGACATGATAGTCGCCGGCGTCGCTTTCGGGACCCTGAGCGTCCGGGTCTCGCTTTTCGATCAAGGGCAGGGAAGGCTGGGTTCCGGCATTGCCGAATACCCGCTGCACCGCAAGCGCACCGACCCCGATTACGCGACCCAAAGCCACGCCGACCATATGGATGCGCTCGTGGCCGCGACCGGTAAAGCGCTGGCGAGCGCCGGTATCGACGGCGCCGCGATTCAGGCCATGGCGCTCGACACCACCGGCTCCAGCGTCATTCCGGTAGGCGAGAATCTGGAGCCGCTCGACGAATACTATCTTTGGTGCGATCACCGCGCCTGGCGCGAAGCCGGCGAAATCACCGCCAAAGCGCACGAATACGGCCTGCGGGCGATCGACTGGTGCGGCGGCGTCTATTCCTCCGAATGGGGATTTTCCAAGCTCCTGCATTGGCTGCGCAAGAATCCCGGCAAACGAGACCGGCTCGGCTCCGCCTTCGAGCATTGCGATTACGTTGCTGCGACTTTGTGCGGCATCCGCGAAGTCGCCCAGGCTCCGCGCAGTATCTGCGCCATGGGTCACAAATGGATGTGGAACGAATCGCTCGGCGGCCTGCCGCCGGAAGATTTTCTGGTTTCGGTCGATCCGCTGCTCAAAGGTATCCGCGCGAAACTAGGCGGACGCTATCTCACCTCGGATTCGCTCGCCGGAGCGCTCAGCGCGGAGTGGGCGGCCAAACTTGGACTGCGCCCCGGTGTCCTCATTCCGGTCGGCGCCTTCGATGCCCATTGGGATGCGATCGCAGCGGGCGTGAAGCTGGGCGATGTCGTCAATGTCGTAGGCACTTCGGCGTGTGTCATCGGCCTGAGCGGCGCCGCGACTTTAATCCCCGGCGTCTGCGGCGTCGTGCCCGGCTCGGTGGATCCAAAGCTGACCGGTATCGAGGCCGGACTCTCCGCGGTCGGCGATATCTTCGATGCCATCGCCCGGCGCGCGAACTCCACCGTGACGGAACTTTCGAACCAACTGGCTTCCTATCACGCGGGCCAAACCGGCTTGCTGCGTCTCAGTTGGGATAACGGAGACCGGACGGTGCTCGTGAACCCCGAGCTGGGCGGCGTCACGCTCGGCTGGCATCTCACGACTACCGCTGCCGACGAACTGTTCGCGGCGATCGAAGGTACCGCGTTTCACACCCGTATCATTCTGGAGCGCATGGAGGAAAACGGCGTCGCGGTCGAGCGTATCATCAATGGCGGAGGCATTCCCCGCCGCAACTACATGCTCAACCAGGTCTATGCCAACGTGATGAACAAGCCGATTCTGGTGCCGCAAGGCGACGTGACCAGCCTCGGTTCGGCGATTTTCGCGTTTCTGGCGGCGAAGGCGTTTTCTTCCGTCGAACAAGCGCAGGCGGCGTTGTGTCCGCCCTTTCGCGTATTCCAGCCCGATCCGGAAAGCGCCGCGGTCTATAACGAGCTGTACCCGCTTTACCGCCGGCTCTATTTCTCGCTGGGGCGGAAGAATTCGGAACCCGCGGAGCTGGGCGCTGTTTTGCCCGAGTTGCGTCGTGTGGCGGCGCACGCGAGGCATGCCGAATGAGCCTCGATGCGCTGCGCGAGCGAGTCCTGAACGCCAATCTGGAGATTGTGCGCAGCGGGCTCGTGATCTCTACGTTTGGCAACGCCAGCGCTATCGACCGTGCCGCCGGCCGCGTCGTGATTAAGCCGAGCGGCGTCCCCTACGATCGCCTCCTCGCTGCGGATCTCGTCGTGACCGATCTCGCAGGCCGCATCGTCGAAGGCAAACTCCGCCCTTCTTCCGATTCGCCGACGCATTTGGCGCTGTACCGCGCTTTCGACGGCATCGGCGGAGTGGTACACACGCATTCGCGCTATGCCACCGCTTGGGCGCAGGCAGGCACCGGCATTCCTTGTTTCGGCACCACGCACGCCGACTATTTTCACGGCGCCATCCCGGTGACCGAACCGATGCCGTCCGGCGAGATCCAATCCGAATACGAATGGAACACCGGACAGGCGATTATCCGGCGCTTTGCCTCGCTTGATCCGCTTTCCATGCCCGCCGTTTTGGTTGCCGGGCACGGGCCGTTTTGCTGGGGCGCGTCGGCGGACGATGCCGCGCACAACGCGATTATGCTGGAAGAACTCGCGCATTTGGCTTATCTTACGGTGACCATCCGCGCCGATGCGAACGCCATCGCCGATGCGCTGCGCGACAAGCATTTTCTCCGCAAACACGGCCCAAACGCGTATTACGGCCAGAGTTCGTGAAACCCGCTCCTAACGGTCGCGGTTCTGTGCGCGCCCGGTTCAGAACCCCGAGCGATAGCGAGGGCCGTGAGTGCTACCGCTGCCGCCTGTCGCGCCGCCACTGTCGCGCATCTTTGACCGTAAAACCCGCCGGAACCGTGAACAGGTTCGAATCGGGTTCCTGGCGCGAGATATTGGTCAGCGTGTAAGTCGACTTCCCAGAGCGCGGATCGTTGCGTGTCGAGCGGACCACAATCTGAAGCGCCGGCGAATACCACGTCTGGGTGACCGACGAGATGGGCTCCGAATTGCCGATCGCGCCCGCCGGAATGGTGCGCGTCACCTCTTTACCCTGAAGTTCGAGACCGCTTGCATCGGTTTGGGTGCCTAAATCCGCTACCGCCCGGTTGGGGTTATTTCCGCGCGGCCGCCGCATGGGCCGGTTGGATCTGTTCCTCGCCCGATGCTCGCGGAACTGGCGCCGAACCGCGGTGTTTTTCGCCGGGTTCAGCATATAGCTGTAGCCGGCCACCGGATCGGTGATAAAGATGACGGTTTTGGGCCCGTTGCCGGAGTTGAGAAACCCGCCCTCGATCGTTTGCTTTACGTAGGTGCGGCCCGAACTGTCACGCGCTACTTCGCCCGTGGTGCTGCGAGAGATCGTTGTGCCGTTTGCGAGAGTTCGTGTATGCTGCTCCGAAACCGTTGCCGAGTAGGGTTCCCCGGTTACGAGCTTCCATCGGTGAAACGCGAAGCTCCGCCCGTGATAGCGCGCCTGAAAGTGCCCCACGCTTGGCGGCGACCCGCCTGCTTGCCCATATACCCCCGCGGCCAGGGCAGTCGCTAACGATATTGCCAATGCGATTTTCTTCATTTCTGTTCTTCTCGTTTCCGTGCAACTCCCAAAACCGTTACGGTGTGCGCAATACGTGAATTCCCAGTGGCTGGCCGTCCAGACCAATCAGTATGTCGGCGAACACGGAGCCGCTGCCGGCGGCGGAAACCGGCTCGACAGAAACGCCCGCATCCGCCAGCGACGCGATCGGGACCTGCATTTCGACGATGTGAGACGCGCTGATCGGCAGGTCGGGATTCGAATAGGGGAGGAGGAGAAAACTCTCTCCGTCGAGATCGATGGAACCGTTCGCCGCTTGCACGAACTCAGGCGCAGGCGAGGCCGTGTGGCGCTCGATGGTCCAAGGAATCCAGATCGCGGCCAGAACCAATCCCGCCGCAATGGCCACGCCCCAGAGCACGGCGCGCAGCGGCCGCCCACCGGCAGCCGGCGCTTGCTCCTGCGGTTCGAGTGCAGCGGCCAGCGATTCGCGGCTGCCTTTAGGGGTTCCTGCTTCCACCGATGCAACCACGGCGCCCAAGCGGACCGAAAGCGTTCGCAGCGCTCCGTATTCCCGCTGGCAGGCTTCGCATTCGGAAAGGTGCTGCTGAGCGGCAGCCCTTTCCTCCACCGGCAACTCGTCGTCCAGCGCGCGTACCAGCAATTCGTGTGTCAAATGCTCGTCCGGCTTCATAACCGCTCCTTCAATCTCGCGAGGCCGCGCTGGATATTCTCGCCGACGGTTGAGGCGGAAACGTTCAGCACTTCGGCGATCTCGCGATACTTAAAACCCTGTGCGCGCAAAACCAGGCACTCGCGCTGCGCCGCGCTCAATTCCTCCAGCGCCCGCCGCAGCCCTGCCACGCGTTCGCGCGCCAGCAAGTCTTCTTCGGCCGAGGCGCCGCTCCAGGACAGCGCGCCTCTCTCCCTGTCTTCCGGGATCGCCTCCAGGTTTCTCGCGCGAAACGCGGTTTGCAGATTGCGCGCCACATTGTGCCCTACCCGGTACAGCCACGCGCGCAAATTGGTGCGGTCTCCTCCCGCCAGCAGGTGCTGGTGAAGCTTCAAAAAACTCTCCTGCACCACTTCCTGCGCGGCATCGGCGTCCAGCCCGAGGTGATGTAAATAGCGGCGCAGGGGCGCCTGCTCCCGGTCGTAATGCTCCAGCACCAGCCGGCGCGGCGAGACGTCTTCCAAATAGCCGGTTCTCCAAGCCGCGGCGGGAAGCACGAGAGAATCTGTCCGCTGCATAGCGTCACTCTACTCCACGGCGATAGCGAGAGCCACAAGAGAGCCCTGGGGAGTTGCACTGGGGTTGAGGTGACTCTCCTGTGGCCCGCCGTCGTGCTTGTAAAACAAATCAAGGCGGCGATTTTCCGGTTTGGGGAGAAAAAATTTAGTGTATCGGCCTGGGCGTGCCGGCTTTCGCGGTTTCGGCCCGCTGCTCGCTCTCGAAGTCTTTCAGGACCCGGCGGGCAACTTTGGAGGCTACCTCTTCGCTGGCGCCCTGAAATTTGCCGTCTCCGCTCTCTTGGGTGGTGGACCAGATGACATCGCCATCGCCATTGCACAGCCGCAGCGCCGCAAAGGCCGCGTGCTTGATCTCTTTCGAGTGATGGGCCTCGCGAGCGCTTCCGCTTTGGTTCGCGGAAAGACTCGCTCCCGAGTACCGGCTCCCGCCATGGGAGAAGCGGATGCCCCCGCGGCCGCCGGCATCGTCGGTCATGTCGTGGGTCTCGACGTAGGTGTGGTCGGCGGCAGATCCCTTCAGAATGGCGTCGGCGCGGCTTTTATTGTCGGTTAAAGCGAAGAGCCGGGTCGCGTTCAGGCTGGAGATGATGAGGTCGCGCAGCGCCTCGGCGCCCGGCCCGCCGCCGAGCGGCGCCACGTAAATACGCTTGACCTGTAGCAGGTTCTCTGGCAGTGCTTGCCTGCTGGGTGGGGCAGACGATCGGTTTGTGTTGTCTGCCGGTTTTTTTGCCTGTACGCACCCCGCCAGGCATGCCATGAATGCCGCGGCCGCTAGCAGCGCTCTCATCCTTTGCCCGCTATCCTGGCGTTCTCGTCCTGATATTCGACGCGTTCTCCGGTGCGCGCTTCGAGCGCGGCCAGAGCCGTGCGAACGTCGTCCTTATTCACTCGGAAGACCATCGCCTGCTGGTTGCCGTGATTATCCTTGAAGCCGATCGTCAGAAAATGCTTGCGCTTCTTGGCAGTCAGCAGCAGCGGCGAAATCAGCACCGCCGCAACATAGCGGCGCGAGACTTTTTGGCCGTACTCGATCAGGTCGATCCGTTCGTACGGTATCTTCACCTCTATTTTCTTGGAGAGGTAGACAAAATAGACCGAGTCCGAGAGCCGGATCACGCCATGGGTGTTGGTGGGGATATCGGCGCGTGTGCCGCCGATATATTGCGCGCGGCTGCCGGCATGAGCGCCGAACGCAAGAACCGCGGCAGAGAAAAATACAAGAACCGGAACCGCTGCTCGCATGCTTTGCAAACAACGTGGCCGATCGAGGAGAAATCTCTCAGACCCAAATCTTCTCTGCCCGAATGCCCTCGCGGCAAAGGTCGCAGGAGGCCGCATCGCGGTAATAGGTTGCCTGCATTTGCGCCAGCGAGAACAGCGGAAGCCCCTCGAAGCTGGCGGCATTGGGGTTGGGCTGGTAGACCGCCACCGCGATGCCCACGATGTGCGCGCCTTTGGATTCCACCAGTTTGCGCAGTTCCGTCAAGGTCCTGCCCGAGCGCAGGACATCGTCGACGAGCAGGACCTTTTCGCCCGGCTCCGGTTCGATGAATTGCCGGAAGCGCATCGGTGAAGTTTCCTCCGCCCAGTACACCTGGCGTGCGCGGAGGGCTTCGCAAACACCGAAGGCGACCGGCAGTCCGCCCGAATGCGGGCAAACGATCGACAGATCTCGAACCATGGCGCGGATCTCAGGGTCGGCGCGCAGCCGGCGGCTCAGGCCGACGCTGAGGATTTTCGCGTATTGGTAATAGCGGAAAGCGAGCGCGACTTGCAGATATTCGTCGGCGTGCATGCCGCTGCGGTATTCAAAATGTCCGTCGCGCAGCGCTCCGGTTTGCCGCAGCATATCGATGACTTCTTCGTTGGTGGGGATGAGGTGCACG
>JBOGMI010000362.1:0-2630 GCA_050746645.1 Bryobacteraceae bacterium
GCAAAGTGCGCTGGCAGAAAAAGATCGCCGACGTAAAGCTGGAATACTTTTGCACCATGTCGCCTTTGGTGGTCGGCAATCACATCGTCGCAGGGGTGGGAGGCGATTCGCTCGACAACCCCGGCTATCTCCTGTCGCTCGATCCCGAAACCGGCGCTGTCCAGTGGCGCTGGGATACCGAACCGGGCTCCGGCCAGCCCGGCGCCAACACCTGGCCGGGCGCTGATGCCCGCAAACACGGCGGCGGCATGACTTGGATGACAGGCACTTACGACCCCGAGTTACATCTGATTTACTGGGGCATCGGCAATCCCAATCCCGTACACGACGGCGCCACCCGCAAAGGTGACGACCTATGGACCTGTTCCATCGTTGCCCTAAATGTCGATACGGGCAAAATGGCCTGGGGCTACCAGGTTTCCCCGCACGACACGCACGATTGGGATGCGGTGCAGACGCCGGTTTTGTTTGATGCCGTGATTCACGGAAAGAAGCGAAAGCTCCTGGCGCAAGCCAGCCGCAACGGCTACTTCTTTGTTCTCGACCGCGCCAACGGCCATCACATCCTCACCGCCCCTTTCATCCATACCAACTGGACTCTCGGCCTTAACCCCAACGGCCAGCCGATTCCGAATCCGAAGAAAGAGCCCACCCGTAACGGCACGCTGGTTTCTCCCAGTTCCAATGGAGCGACCAACTGGTTCGCACCCAGTTTCGACCCTCAGACCGGCCTCTTCTACGTCATGGCCTCCCAAAGCTATAGCGTCTTCTACTTGACCGCGGAAGGAAAGCCCGAGGGTTTCGCAGGCCGTGACGATTTCCTCAACTTTCCGGGAAAGGTCGAGGCGATCGATTACCAAACCGGCCAGATCCGCTGGACCCACGATATGGGCGGTGTGGGCACGGGCCTTTTAACGACGGCCGGGGGCCTGCTCTTTGCCGGCGATACTTCCGCGCATTTTCTGGCCATCGACGCCAAAACTGGAAAGACACTCTGGCACGCGGGCATCGGCGCCAACCAAATGAACGGCGCCATTACCTACATGCTCGATGGCAAGCAATATGTCCTCGTCGGAGCGGGCGACTCGCTGGTCGCGTTCACGCTGCCGTCAGGAGTGGCGGGTAGCACGACACCATAGCAGCCTCTCCCTGCTAGGGCGTGGCGCACGCACTCTTGGCAAAAATCTGGCCCAAAAGGCAGCCTGACATTTTGCCTCGCTAGTAGCTAAAGCTCATAATCGAATTATGGCGGCGACATCTCAGATGCAACTCGAGCTCCCGCTGAGCAGGCCGGAGCTGATTCTCGATTGCGCTCTCATCGGCGGCGAACGCAAACCGGCAAGCAGCGGCAAAACGTTTGAAGTGCTGAATCCAGCTACCCTTGCGGCGCTAGGTTCGGTCCCCGACTGCGCGGCCGAAGAAGCAGAGGTGGCCGAGAGCGCGGCTGTGGCTGCGTTTCCGCAATGGCGTGCGCGCACGGCCAAGGAGCGGTCCGCGATCCTCGAGCGCTGGTTCGCGCTGATGAAGGAGAACCACGAAGACTTGGCGCGCATTGTTTCGCTGGAGGAAGGAAAACCACTCTCGGAGAGCCGCGGCGAGGTCACCTATGCGGCGTCCTTCGTGCAATGGTTCGCCGAAGAGGCCAAACGCGCCTACGGCGAAGTGATTCCGGCGCCGGTTGCGGCCCGCAAGCTGATCGTACTGAAGGAACCCGTGGGCGTGGTGGCGGCGATCACGCCGTGGAATTTTCCTATTGCCATGCTGGCGCGCAAAGTGGCGCCGGCGCTCGCTGCCGGATGCACGGTGGTGGTGAAACCTGCCGAAGATACGCCATTATCGGCGCTGGCGTTTGCGGAACTCGGCGCCCAAGCCGGACTGCCGCCGGGCGCCGTGAACATTGTGACGGCTTCACGCGAACACGCTTCCGACGTTGCCGGCGTCTGGCTGCGTTCGCCGCGTGTGCGGAAACTCTCGTTCACCGGATCGACCGCCGTGGGCAAGCAATTGATGGCGCAATGCGCTCCCACCGTGAAGAAGGTTTCGCTTGAGCTGGGCGGGAATGCGCCTTTCATCGTGTTCGAAGACGCCGATCTCGACGCCGCCGTGCGCGGCGCAATGGCCTCGAAGTTCCGCAACTCCGGCCAGACGTGCGTCTGCGCCAATCGCATCTTCGTTCACGAGTCCGTCTACGATGCGTTTGCCGGGAAACTCGCGGAAGCCGCCGCGCGGCTGCGAGTCGGTCCAGCCTGGCAGGAAGGCTCCGAGCAGGGTCCGTTGATCAATGCTCGCGGTCTCGCGAAGGTGGAAGATCATGTGCGCGATGCGGTGGCGCACGGCGGGCGTGTGCTGACAGGCGGAGCGCGGCACAAACTCGGTGGGAATTTCTATCAACCGACTGTGATCACTGGCGCCACGCTCTCGATGAAATTCGGATGCGAAGAAACCTTCGGGCCGGTCGCGCCGCTGCTCCGATTCCGCGACGAAAAGGAAGTCATCGCACTCGCAAACGATACGCCGCACGGACTTGCATCTTATTTCTACGCGCGCGATATCGGCCGCTGCTGGCGCGTGGCCGGTGCATTGGAGTCGGGGCTTGTCGGTGTCAACGAAGGAATGATCTCGACCGAAGT
>JBOGMI010000363.1:0-2817 GCA_050746645.1 Bryobacteraceae bacterium
ATCCTCACCGCCGCCGGCAAGAAGCGCATCGGCATCACTCGCGTGCACATGGAAGACGACGCCGGCAAGAGCCTGCACGAAGGCTTCAAGGATTCCGACCGCTCCACCTACGTCGATCTCAACCGCTCCGGCACGCCGCTCATCGAAATCGTCAGCGAGCCCGATATGCGCTCGCCCGGCGAAGCCTACGCTTATCTCACCGAGATCAAACAGATCATGCAGTACATCGGCGTCTCCGATTGCGACATGGAGAAGGGCCAGCTTCGCTGCGACGCCAACGTTTCGGTGCGTCTGCGCGGAGCCAGGGATTTCGGCACCAAGGCCGAAGTCAAGAATCTCAACTCCTTCCGCTTCTTGAAAATGGCGCTGGAATACGAGATCGAGCGCCAGATCCTGGTCGTCGAATCTGGCGGCAAGGTGATTCAGGAAACGCGCCTGTTCAACACCGATACCGGCCAAACCGCCGGCATGCGCAGCAAAGAAGAGGCGCACGACTATCGCTATTTTCCCGAGCCCGACCTGGTCCCGCTGCGCGTGAGCCAACACTGGCTACACACGGTAAAGAGCGCTCTTCCCGAACTGCCGCAGGACCGCCGCGACCGCTTCGTGAACGAATACGGCCTGCGCGAATACGATGCTCAGGTCTTGACTCTCATGCGCGCAACGGCCGACTATTTCGAGGCCGCGGTAAAGGCCGGCGGCGACGGCCGCGCTACCGCCAACTGGGTCAGCGGAGATTTGATGGGCCTGCTCAAAGCTGCCGGCAAAGAGATCGGCGATTCTCCCGTTTCGCCACACCATCTCAGCGAGCTGGTTGCTTTAGTCGGCAAGGGCGAGCTTTCCGGCAAACTCGCCAAGGAAATCCTGCCCAAGATGTTTGAGACTGGCGATTCGGCCTCCGCCATCATGGAGCGCGAAGGGCTGCGCCAGATCTCCGATGCCGGTGCGCTCGAAAAGATCGTTGAGGATGCGATTGCCGCCAATCCGAAGCAAGTCGAACAATACAAGTCCGGCAAAACCGCCGTGCTCGGTTTCCTCGTAGGTCAGGTGATGAAGGCCAGCCGCGGCCAAGCCAACCCCGCCACCGTCAGCCGGCTCTTAAACCGGAAACTCGGCTGAGCCGGCCTATTTTTTCGCTTCGGCGGTTGTGGTTGCCGTCTTTTTCTTCGAAGTTGCCGCGGCGGCGGACGGGATGTCCAGCATGCGAACCACGGAAGGCGTGTGGTCGTACTGGCTGATCGGTTTCGTCTTGCTGTCCCGGCCGTGGTAGGCCGCCTGGACCTGGTAATCGATGGTGAAGCTGAGATCCTCGAAGCGATAGTGCCCGTCTTTCTTGGTAAAAAATTCCTGGTGGTCTTTGGTTTTCTTGTTGGTCAGCGTCACCATGGCGCCCGACATCGGCTTGCCGGAATCGTCGCTGACGATTCCTTTCACGGTCCGCGAGGTGGGCGGCTTTTGCTTTTTCCGCATGGGCGGGCGGCTGGTCCCGAAGGTGGCCGCGGACCCGTCGTACGGATTTGTGTCGGGTGTTCCTCTCATTTGAGCGCTCGACACAACGGCGCCGGCCAGAAGCGCGACGGCCGCGAATAGAACAAACTTACTCATGGTTCTTTTGGTATCGTACAACTTCGCGGGCGCTCGCGGGCGCTCGTGTTCCAGCGCATGTCTTTCGCCCACGCCTCCGTTCTTTCTTTCGAGAGCCGCCGCGCGGCGGAAATGGCCGAGCTGATCCGCCTCAACGGCGGCGAGCCGTTCGTCGCGCCGGCTTTGATCGAAGTGCCGCTGGAACAGAACCAAGCGGCTTTGGATTTCGCTTCCCGCCTTTATGCCGGAGAATTCGATGCCGTCGTCTTCCAAACCGGAACCGGCGCCCGTCTGCTCCAGCGCTCCATCGCGGCGCGCGATCCAGAAGAGCGGTTTTTCGAGGCGCTGCGGCGCGTCACGACCGTCTGCCGGGGGCCGAAACCGGCGGCTGTGTTGCGCGCATGGAAAGTGCCGGTCAGCGTTCTTGTGCCCGAGCCGGCCACCTGGCGCGAAGTGCTCGCGGCGATGGAAACGAGGCCGGAAAAGTCGCTTGCGCTGCAGGAGTACGGCCGCGCCAATCGCGAACTGATCGAAGGTTTCACGCGCCAAGGGAAAACCGTTTCCAGCATTCCGGTGTATCGATGGAAATTACCCGAAGACACGTCTTTGCTCGCGCGGGCGCTCGACGATTTGCTCGCAGGGAAATTTCAGGTGTCGCTGTTTACCACCGGCGTGCAGATCGAGCATTTTCTCGAGTTCGCGGCCGGGCGCGGCGAGCGGGAGCGCGCGCTGGCCGCTTTCAACAGCATGTTTGTCGCCTCCATCGGACCCGATTGCAGTCAGTCGCTGGGGGCGAGCGGCGTCGCGCACGCTTACGAACCGAGCCATCCCAAAATGGGCATCCTGGTTCGCGAAGCGGCGCTGAAGTTTTCGGAAAGGAATCGAACTGCTTGAGGCACTTCTCACTTCTAACAGGCGTGCCGGTCCTCAGCCTGACGCTCGCCTCCGGCCTGGCGGCCGCTGCGCAAAATCCCGGAGCCGCACCGGAGCAAACCATTACCATCGACGCCAACGCACCGGCACACGACTTCCCGCATTTCTGGGAACAGATGTTCGGCTCCGGACGCGCCGTGTTGAGCCTGCGCGCGGACTATCGCAAGGACCTGAATCTGGTCAAAGGCATCACCGGCTTCCAATACATTCGCTTCCACGGGATTTTCGACCGCGAGGTCGGCATCTACAGCCAGGACGCGCAGGGCAATCCTGTCTACAATTTCTCCTACGTAGACCAGA
>JBOGMI010000364.1:0-2308 GCA_050746645.1 Bryobacteraceae bacterium
TCACCTCGCCTGCTACGCACATCTGGTTAGAATCGCAGCCCCTACCGAAGTCACCTTCTGTGGCTTCGACAAAGCCCTGCTCGCAGCGGCAGCCCGGTGGCGCTCCCACTGGTCAGCACAGCCCTAGGAGTATGCGCGGCAGAAAAATGCTCGGGGCGATGAAGCGCGATGGTTTTGGACACGGGAGCGGATCAGGATTGGCGCAACAGCACGATGGCTTGTCCCAGCTGGATCCCAACCGGTCGAGGGGCGCGACGGGAGGGGTGCTGCGGTACCCTCAGGCCGGGAGCAGGTGTTGCATACGCTTGAGGTTGACCGCCAGACAAACCAGGTTCCATTCGCTTCTGGCCTTGGCCTCCCCTCGCAGGCTGAAGCGCCGGAACCCGAGAGCGTGCTTGATCCATCCAAAAACGGGTTCCACCACCGCCTTGCGGCGGCGGTAACGGGCGCGGCCGTAAGCACCCGCCATGCGCCGGAGAAGGCGCCGGGTGGCAGCTCCGCTGCGAGCAGCGGCCGGGGGCTTGCCCTCGCGGCCGAGGGCGATGTAGGCGCGAACACGCCGCTGCTCCAGTCCCTGCAGATTGTCTTCCGAGCGATAGCCGGCGTCGGCCAGCACCTGCCGGGGCGCCGCCTCCAGCACCTTGGCGGCCGCATCCACCAGCGGCAGGAGTGCGGGGGCATCAGCGGCACAGGCGCTCAGGCTGGTGGCCACGATCAGTTGCGATCCCTCCGCCACGACCGCTTGCGCGTTGTAGCACTGCTCGAAGCCGCCGCCGCTGCGCATAATGCGGCTGTCGGGGTCAGTGAAGTTGTCCTGCGCGCCGTCCTCGGGCACGCCGAAGTCGCGGTCAAAATGCTTACGGCCCCTGCCCTTGCGGCCCGCCTCCGGCGTCCGGCCCTGTTCCCGGTCCGCAGCCGCCTGCCGCGCTTCCAGCCGCTGCTTCGCTGCCTGAATCGTGCGCAGCCGCTGCTCCCGCCGCTGCAACTGCTGCGGCAACTCATCGCCCCGTATCTCCGGCCCGTGCGCGGCATCCTCCGCCTCATCCTCGCGCTGCGCCCGCTTCGTCAGCGCCGCGATCTCGGCGCGCAACCGCTCTTCCTCCGTCCGCATCCGTCCGTAGCTCATCGCCTTGCGCTTGCTGGCATTCGCCTTCAACTTCGTTCCGTCCACCGCCAGCTTCCCCAGCTTTCTCACACCCGCCTCGCGCGCGATCCGTACCACCTGCACGAACAGGCCCTCGAACGCCGCCAGATGCTGCCGCCGGAAGTCGGCTATCGTGCGGTGCGCAGGAAAGTTCCCCGCCGCCAGCACACGGTAGGCCACATCTTCCTCCAGCTTGCGGGCGATCCGTCGCGAACTGAACGTACCCGTCGCGTAGGAGTACAGCAGCACGGCCACCATCATCTGCGGGTCGAACGGTGCATTGCGTCGCCCGTCGCCCTCATATGGCGCATACAGCGCCTTCAAATCCAGCGCGGCTACCGTGTCGGCGATGAAGAAGGCCAAGTGGCCCTCCGGCAGCCAGTCGCGCGGGGACGGCGGAAACAATAAACTCTGATCGGGAGCGCAGGGACGAAAGCTGGTCGGCATGCCTCTACTTACGTTTTCCATGCCTCCAAAGTTTCTGCCGCGCACACTCCTAGCCGCCGTCATCACCTCAGATGCCGCCCGTGTCGATTCCAAAAGCTCCGACTGACCCCTGACTATTCCCGCCAATGCCTCACCTGTGCTACCCGTCCACGCCTCTGCTTTCTGGACCACTCGCTCTGCAGAGCTTGCTGCCAGCGCTGCAGCTGAGGAGCTGGATTGAGTCATCTGCTCGCCCATTCGTATGACCGCATCTTCCAACTTCTTACGGCGGTCTTCGGCCGCCGCTGCTTCCTGCTCCACGCCCTCACGCATCTGCCGCAGGTGGTCGCCGAGACCGGCCAGCACCTCAGCCGTCTGCGTGACAGTCATCTGAAGCCTGTCAAATTGCGCGGACGCTCCCCCGGTGAGCGCCGCGCCAAACTGATTCGTCATTCGCTCCAGCGCGCCCGCTACCGACGCACTGAGATCCCGCATCATGCGCTCCACAGACCCGGTAACAAGCTCCTGGCGGGCCGCTTCTGCCGCACGCATCTGCACCCCGAGCTGTTCAACCGCTTCCACCATGCGATCCAGCGTCGGCTGCATACTCTCGCTTACGCCGAGCCGGAACCGCTCCGCCAAGTCCGCGCCAAAATCCCGAAAAAACGAGCGAATCTGATCACCCGCCCCCTGCTGCAGCTCGGAAAGCACGCCGACCGCCGAAATCCTCGGGAATAC
>JBOGMI010000365.1:0-2325 GCA_050746645.1 Bryobacteraceae bacterium
GCGGCGGGGCGTACTGCTACGCCGGATGGATGCAGCAGGGGTTGGGCGCTTGGGGTGGCGGCGCTAATCTCGACTCGCGCACCTCCCCGAAGGACCCGCTCTACATCAAGCGCTTCACGGTTTGGAAGGCGCACTAGAGGGGAGATCCGGGACAGGCCTCTGCGCCAAATTCCGCGTCCTTAAAGAAGTTGAAAAGCAGGAAAACTTTGACGCCTTCCTGAATCAGCTCATCGAAGACGAACAGCCCGTCGGCGAGGCCGAAATCGAGCTGGTCGTCAAAATGGCCGAACATACCTGGCTCGCCAAGCGCGCCCTGCGCATGCAGAACCACTGCTTTGCGCTCGAGCCGAAAACTCCCGAGCAGGCCAAAATCGGCGCTATCCCCGTCAGCCTCGACTGTCGTCAGCTCGAATGCTACGTTCGCTACCACGCCGCCCAGGACCGTGCCTACCAGCGCGCCTCGGCCGAGTTCCAGAAACGC
The DNA here is from genome assembly GCA_050746645.1 of Bryobacteraceae bacterium. Taxonomy (GTDB): domain Bacteria; phylum Acidobacteriota; class Terriglobia; order Bryobacterales; family Bryobacteraceae; genus Bog-105. Next base: position 482 of record JBOGMI010000365.1, read on the forward strand.
AAGAAAGCACGGCAGTTAGCCGAAATTGGCTTTGCTTCGCAAAAACGCGTTGAGGCCGAAGAATCGCGCAAAGCCGAAAAGCACGCCCTCCACATCGCGACCGCCAATCTGCACAAACAGTGCGAAGAACTGAAGCTTGCGCATGAACTTGCCAAGATTCTGCCTGACGATTTCGACCTCTCTTCTCCCGATCAAGCGCTTTCCGCCGCCGCATCCAACTCCGGCAATATTCAAGGCAGGCACTTCTCAACCCGAAATGAGCTGATCCCGACTAACGCTGCTATTGCGCTTCCACGCGCTCGCCCATGCCTCGGAAAAGACATCGCCCAGTGCACTCGGGAACTGAACGAGACCTGCGGCATTGCGCCGCGCCTGCGCGATTATGGCATCCTCGAGAACATGCTCCCCAGCCTCGCACACAAGGCTTTCGAAGATGCCTGCCATCTTTTAAATCCCCGCCCTTGCACCGAGGAAACGCTGCTGGCCCTTTATCGCGAGGCTTGGTAGTGGAGAGCAAACCGCGCGTCCTGATACCCTACCGGAATCCGGAGAAAGTGAAGCCCTACGTGGCTGCCGCTCGCTCGGGCGGTGCCGAACCGGTCCCGGTTCTGGTGAACCGTCGCGTTGGTCTGGACGGCTTTGCCGGTCTCCTCCTCACCGGCGGCACCGATGTGAATCCGCGCCTGTATGGAGAAGCCGTGCAGCCGGAAACAGACCTGCCGGACGACGAGCGCGACGAAGTGGAGCTTGCGCTGATTCGCGAGGCGATCGAAAAGGACCTGCCGCTGTTCGCGATCTGCCGCGGCCTGCAGGTTCTGAATGTCTATCATGGTGGAGCGCTGGTTCAGCATCTTCCTTCAGGCGCGCATAAGAAGACGGACAACAAGGCCGAACCGGTCCACGACATCGCCATCGAGCCGGATACGATCCTCGCAAAAATCGCGAATTCTCCTCGCTGGCCGGTGAATTCCAGGCATCACCAAGCCATAGCCGAAGTAGGCGCAGGACTGCTGGTCTCCGCACGAGACCCCCGGGATGGCATCGTCGAAGCCCTGGAACGGCCCGCCAATCGCTTCATCCTCGCCGTCCAATGGCACCCCGAAGACCAGATCCCCCTCTGTCCGGAACAGTTGCACCTCTTCCAACGTTTCGCCGAAGAGTGCACGGGGTTATCGGATCATAACGGTCACCTTCTCAGCTAACCGGGAGAAGGTGTGCGGCTTCCTCCCACAATTGCCGGACGATTGTGCCGGCGGGCTCGGCGCTGGCGAATTTGGCGGCTTGTCCAGCCCACATTTGCATGCGTTCGGCATCGCCGGATTTCTTGGCCGATTCGCGCATAGCGGCGGTGAGCCCCCGCTGGACGGGATAAGACGCCGGAGGCGGCGCGCTACAGGCGGCGCGGACGTATGCCGTGGCGACGCTGCGTCCGGGCCGGCCGCTATAAGCTCGCGTGATCATCGTGTCGTGCGCTTCGGTTTGTGCGAGACGGTCGGCGTATGCAGGATGGCTCTTCGCTTCGGGAGATCGCAAGAGACCGGTTCCGATCTGTACTGCGCTTGCACCCAGAACAAGAGCCGCTGCGACTCCGCGTGCGTCCGCGATGCCGCCCGTCGCGATGACCGGCACGCCCACCGCATCGGCTACCTGGGGCACGAGCGCGATGAGGCCAACCGCTTCCCGCTCTGCCCGGTCCGCGTGAAAAGCTCCGCGATGGCCGCCGGCCTCGGCTCCTTGGGCGACGATAACATCCGCGCCGGCTTGTTCAGCGGCCTTCGCTTCGGCAACGGTGGTAACGGTGGCGAACCACGGAATCCGTCGCGCTTTCAGTTCAGCGATAAAGG
>JBOGMI010000366.1:0-6841 GCA_050746645.1 Bryobacteraceae bacterium
CCGGCCGAAATTTGGATGAATCGCAGCCCGCATTCCGGGCACTGGCTGGGCATTAAACTCCAAGGCACCAAGAGCAATCGCGACGGAATCGGCGCGCGCATCAAACTCGTCAGCAAGAGCGGCACGCAGTACAATCACATGACCACCAGCGTCGGGTATGCCTCTTCGAGTGACGGTCCCGTACACTTCGGGCTGGGGCCGGACACGCGCGCGGAGCTGATCGAGATCCATTGGCCTTCGGGCATCGTGCAGACGCTACGAAATGTAAAAGCCGATCGCGTGATTCAAGTAAAAGAACCGTGATCCGCGCCTGTTTTGCAGAAATTTTCCCTCCCTGTGAGGGCTTTTCCTCCCCAATGACGCCTGCGATAGTGAAGGCTTTCGACAAGTTCTTCCTCCTCCTCCTATCTTGCGAGAGCGGGCAGATCTCCTGACCGCTCTCGCTTTTTTTTTAAGTACGGTGTCGTTATCGTTGCGGGAACAGCCGCTTGCTGGCGCGCGGCTCGGTAAGGGAATGTTGGAGCGCTGAGGGTTTTTGTCAGCAAGTGTCGCTATTGAGGAAGAGGAGTAAACAATGTTCAAATCAGCGAAACTTCCTGTCTCAACAGCAGTCCCCATACGATATGCAGTATTGCTGGCCACCGTTGCTTTCGGATGCGTCTTTTCGTCACCGGCAAAGGCAACCACGATCGACACGTATGACTTCATCCAGCAGAACTATTCTCCCGTTGTCACCACAATAGAAGGAACCTTTACGGGCGTGCCAAACGCCGCGGGGTTTATCACGCTATCCAGTCTGATATCAACAAACTTCACCCCTGCATTCTTCTCCTTTGATATCAACGGCGGCAACAGCAGCCTGGATTTGGCGGCGAATGTACCGACGACCGGTTTCAACAATTCCGTTTATTGCATTGGTGCTGCCGCCGCGTTTGGGGGAAATATTAACGGCGTAAATTGCGGCCCCGGCGGATCCAACGGCTATATCATCGTCGCTGGTTTTACGGAGGTGAGCAAGAGCCAGCCCGTGGTGACGCTTGTGAACTCCTATACCACCGTGTCCGAGCCCTCGAGTCTGGTGTTGATGAGTGTCGCTCTGGCTAGCCTGGCGATGCTCCTACGGCGGCGGAGTACGGCCCTGCGCGGGTAATTGGTCGCTTACTATCGCGCCGTTGCCGCCCAAAGGAGACTCCGTCACGGTCGCACTTTTTCAGTTCGATGCGCCTGCCGACACTCTGCCGGGAACCAGCGTTATCGGAAGGTATCAGTTGCTGGGCGGGGTCGGGCTGGCGAATCAGAATAATCTGGACTTCCTCGGCTCGCAAAACTTCACGGTCACCATAGCGCCCGTGCCTGAACCCGCTGATGATTTGCTGGCAGGCATAGGTCTGATCCTGCTGACGTAGCTGCGGCGGCGACGTGGAGCACGCTTTCGGCCCAAACGGCTGCTCCACTTTAATTCGAGGGCTGGATGAGCACGATATCGCGGGTCATGTTACCACGGGCGACCGCCAGTTTGGTTCCATCGGGCGACCAGGCGTATCCCGCGATCGAGCCATCTGTAAATGAGGTCAGCTGGTGCGGAACGCCTCCGGTGATTGACATCGACCAGATGTTGTGTAACTTACTAAATTCGATTGAGCGGTCATCCGGCGCCCAGGAGGCGAAGCTATGCGAAGGAGGAAGCCGGGCGAACACTTTGAAGGGCTTTCCTCCTTTTGAGTGGAGAATCGCTATATCGAAAGGAGAGAGCTGCGGGTCCAGGCCGGGGAAATACGCGCAGACGATGTGCTTCCCGTCCGGCGAGAGTTTTGGCAGCGAGGCAGCGATATCGCTCACCGGCACGGATTTACCTCCGTTTATGGAGATGCGCCACAGAGTGGGCTTGCCGGCGATACCAGGAGACCAGTCCCGAAACGACGCATAGAGGACAGAGCGGCTGTCGCGGGAGGGATCGGGATGAACATCGTCCGGGCCGTGAGTCAATTGCACGGGGTTGCTGCCGTCGAGATTCACCCTCCAGACGGCGCCTACCGAGTGATAGAGGATGTATTGATCATCGGGAGTAACGGCCAGCTCGTTCTTATCGCCGGGCCCCGAGGTGATCTGTCTCAGATTCTCGCCCGAGGCCCCAATCATCCACACGTTACGGTAATCGCCGGCCAGGGCGGAATAGACGATGCGCCCATCGGGCGTCCACGCGAGGCTGTTGAAATCGCGCACGTCGCCGGCGGTGATCCGAACCGCGCGCTGGGAGTCGCCATAAGGCAGCACCCATAAATCGACCGACTTTTGCGTTTGCAGAGCGAGGATGGTCTTGGCACCCGCGGAGGCACTGACTCTGCTGTAATTGCTTAGATCGTTGGTCACCTTGGCCGCCCTGCCATTGGGAACGGAGATCGACCAGACCTGGTAGGCATCGTCCAATCGCGTGGTAGCAGAGGCGATAACGATCCCAGGCTCGGGCCAGGCCATAGATCCCGCCCAAAGCCAATCCTGCCGGCCGATGCGGCGTTCCCTCCCATCGGCCACTCGAACCTCCACTAAATGGAATGCATGTTCGCTATAGGCGGCGGCATCGCCGGCAAAGCAAGCGATATACCGGCCATCGGGCGACCACGCCAGGCCATAACGCGAGAAGTAGCGCGGACGGCGGCGCGCCGCGATGGCTCGATTGACGCGGCCATCGGTACCTGCCAGCATCAGGATCGATTCGCGGCTGAGCGGATCGATTCGAAAGTAAGCGTACCGGCGGCCATCGGGTGAAAACGCGACCGCGCTGTCCAGATGGTCACGCAGGCGGATCGGGCTGCCGCCGCGGACAGGCATACGGTAAAGCGCAAATGCGCCGTTTTCGCTACTTCGCAGCCAAGTCAGATAGTCTCCGGAGGATGAAAAAGCGAGACCGGTATGGCGCCCTCGTTCGGGGGCCTGAAGCCTGGTTGCATTAGAGCTGGAAGTTTTTCGCACCCAAAGGCTTTGCCCACCAGCTTCGTCCAGGAAGTAGGCGACAGATTTGCCGTCGCGTGAGATGGCCGCGTCCGCCGCCGTACCCTGTGTAATCAGCCGGATCATGCTCATGGAGCCGGCCGACGGAGCGCTTGCGGGCCGCCGCGCGGAATAAATCCGGAACGCAAGCAGCGCGAGCAGCAGGATGACAACTGCTGCCGCCATTCGCCAGGGCCATGACTTACGCGGCGGCGCGGTATGGTCCCCCAGGAACGGTTCCAGATCGAGCCGCAAAGTTTGAGCGTTTGGGTAGCGTTTAGCCGGATCTTTTTCCAGACATTTTTTGAGAATCGCTTCGAATGCAGAAAGGATACCGGGCGTTCGGCGGGAAATCGGCTGCGGCTCTTGGGTCAGAATAGCCGTCATAATCTCGCTCGAAGTTTGTCCGCTAAAAGGAGGCACACCGCACGCAATTTCGTACAGCACGACACCCAGGCTGAATACGTCGCTGCGCTCGTCGACGGGCATGCCGCGAGCCTGTTCCGGCGACATATATCTCGCCGTTCCGATAATCAACTTGTAATGCGCAGCGGACAAGTTACCCTTTTCCGAAGGCGGAGCCGCGCGCGAACGCTCCACGGTTCTGGCTAACCCGAAATCCAAAACCTTGAGAAGGCCGTCGGGCCGGAGCATGATGTTTTCCGGTTTGATATCGCGGTGGATAATTCCAGCGCCGTGAGCCGCCGCGAGAGCGGAGGAGACTTGCGCGGCAATGTCCAGGACCGCGGGGAACGGCATGACGCCGCGCGCGAGGCGCTGGCGAAGGGTTTCACCTTCTACGAACTCCTGAGCAATGAAGTCGACCCCATCCACTGAGCCAATTTCGTAAATCGTAACGATGTTGGGATGATTCAGGCTCGAGGCCGCGCGAGCTTCCCGTTCGAAACGCCGGATCTGCGCCGGATCCGCCGCCGAAACCGGCAACAACACCTTCAGCGCCGCCCGGCGACCCAGACGAAGATCTTCAGCCAGCCAAACCTCCCCAAAACCCCCGGCGCCAATCCGCGACGAAACCCGATAATGCTGGACCTGTTTCCCGGCGAGATCCAAACGCCCCGGCGCAGCCGCTATATCCTTCGCGAGTTGCTCCAGGAGCGGCGCTTCCATCAGCCGGTTTTCGCCGGCCTGGGCGGCCAGCAACTGTTCCACTTCGCGCCGCAGTTCGCTATCGCCTTCGCAAGCCGCTTCCAGGAACGTGGACCGATTCTCTTCGGGCATCTCGCAAGCGGCGTCCGCCAGCGCGTTGATGCGCCGATATCGTTCGGGGGTCATAGGATCACGGCGCCTCGGAATGCTGGTTTTTTAGTTCCAGTAACAACCAGGCCTTGGCGCGCTGCCATTCGCGCTCCACGGTGGCGTGCGACAGCTTCAGCACTTCCGCTGTCTCGGCGACGGTAAGCCCGGCAAAATATCGCATCTCGACGATGCGGCTCTTTCTTTCGTCGAGCTTGGCCAGGCTGGTAAGCGCTTCGTCGAGCGAGACCAGTTCGGAAGCGCGTTCGGGCGTGAACACGACCACATCTTCCAGCGAGAGCCTGGTGAAATCACCGCCCCGGCGCTGGCGATTGCGCGCGCGCGCCATATCCACCAGGATGTGGCGCATGGCCTGGGCGGAAGCGGCGAAAAAATGGGAACGCCCCTGCCAGTTCGAGCCGCGCTGCTTGACCAATTCCAGGTAGGCTTCGTTGACGAGCGCGGTGGTCTGGAGAGTATGGCCGGGCCGCTCCATGCGCAGATAGCGGCTCGCCAAGCGATGGAGTTCCCGGTAAATCAGCGGAACGAGCGTTTCTAAGGCGCTGTCATCGCCATCGCGCCACGCCATCAACAGCTCCGTTATCTCCTGCGGCGACGCGGCGTTCATGGCGGCATCCTACGAGCTGATAATGAAAATTTAATTTAAACACAATTGGCATATGGATGAGGGTTTTTCGACTGGTGTGTCGCTTATCCGGGCAGGAGTCAAAGAAACACACGTATGTCAATCCGCAGGCGCATCGCCGCCACTTCAATCCTCTTCCTGTTCGCCGCCGCCGGGAGCCTCGTCGAAGCCACATCTCTTTACGACACCACGGTTCTGGCGAATAGCCCGGTAGCTTTCTTCCCTCTGAACGAGGCGTCCGGGACCACGGCAAACAACGCGTCGCACGCAAGCGGCGCTCAGAACGGCGTCTACAATAACGTCACATTGGGCGTCCCCGGGACTCCCGACGGAACAGGCGGCGCATATAACGGTACAAGCAGCTTTGTCAGCGTGCCCAATTATGCCGCTTTGGACGTAACGAAAGATTTTTCCATCGAAGCGTGGGTAAACACAGCCGGCCCTACTGCCAATTCACTCGGCACGATTTTCTCCATCAATCGTGGACCCAACAGCACCGGGTTAGCTTTCGCCCTGCAAGGCGATGCGCCGGAACTATCCATTAACAACAATTCCGTGAACTTCTTCACGACCGCTTCCCAGACGGCAACGCCGGGCACATGGAATCAGCTAGACGTTACCTACAATGGCACAGATGTCGATTTCTATATAGATGGAAGCCTCGCCGGCGCCACGTCTTTCACGCAATCGCTCGCGCTGTCCACGACTCTGCCATTGACGCTCGGGGTTGAATTCCCGGACGGATTTCTGGGCGGCCGTTTTTTCCAGGGCGATCTCGGTGACGTCTCGTTCTATAACACGGCTCTGACGGCGCAGCAGGTTGAGGCCGATTTCGCCGCCAGCGTTCCGGAACCGGCTTCGCTGCTGCTGATGGGATTGGGCTTTCTGATTCTGGCCGGTTTTCGGCCGATCAGAGCCATGTTTGCGCGTAAGCTGAAATGATTTTTCCACCGATGAGGGATTTTTGTGCGATTTAACGCCTGACATAGTGAATCCGCTGTACCGGCGTTCGATGAGGCCGTTTCCCACGTAGGGATCGGCCTTGGCGAATTTTTCCGCGACTTCGGGGGAATCGCCTTGGAATGCCAGCACTGCTTCGTCTACCGGGTTCGCGAACGTGCCGCCGAGGACCATCTCTCCGCGATTGCATGCATCCCGGGCTACCTTCAGACGCTCGTTTCGGACGTGCATGCTGGACGGGATCGGCCTTGCAGCGCGCACTGACAGCCTGCTCGGTGAAGCGGTCGCGAACTTCGAGCTCGCGTGGTTTTTGCGGCGGCCTGCTCGAAATCGACGGGCGGCAGGAGTTCACCAATACCGGCGCTGACAATCAAGAATTTAGCCTGCGGAATGGGTCCTGGAGACAGACCCAAAAAAGCGATGGCCTGTCACGCGGGCAGAGTGACAGACCTCAAAAAAGATGAATGTCCCACTTTCAGGCGGCGCGGACGCCTTCGAGGCGAGCCACCGCGGGGAAAAAAAGCGGCTACTTGGCAGTTTGTCCGACGATTCGAATCAGCTTCGGTTGAAGCGCTGCAAGAGCTCGCGCCGCGGTTTGCCGATGAGTGAGAACGGAGTGCACGGCAAGAAAATATGCCCGCGACACTTGTGCGTACTTTGCTCCGGCAATGGAAGAGGGACGGGCGATCGCGTGATAGGAGACCGCGTACTCCAGCGCCGCAAGGCCGGAATCTCCTGGCTGGACCGCGGGTTCGCGATAAAGCACAGGCAACGTCGGAAGCAGTTGAAGATGCAGCAACCTCTGGCGTTCCATCTTCTGCCCGGTGAGAAAGCGCACTAATTGAATCGCTTCTTTTCTGTGCCGGGAAAAGCGGGAGACGCCCAGCATACTGCCGCCGAGAACGCCACCTCCCGGAATGCGGGTCACGCCCACCCTGCCCCTCACCAGAGATCCCGGTGCTTGGCTGGCGTGATAGTACCACCCCCAACCAC
>JBOGMI010000367.1:0-10895 GCA_050746645.1 Bryobacteraceae bacterium
GACAGCGGAGGACCGATGCAGGTCGTGTCCGGCCCGATGGGAAAGGAACACGTCCACTTCGAAGCGCCAAAGGCAAACCGCCTCGACCGCGAGATGAAATTATTCCTGGACTGGTTTGAGGGCGACAAGACAACCGATCCCGTTCTTCACGCGGGTCTGGCTCACCTCTGGTTCGTGACCATACACCCGTTCGACGACGGGAATGGCCGAGTCGCGCGCGCCATCGCCGATATGGCTCTTGCCCGCTCCGAGAAGAGCCCGCAACGCTTTTACAGCATGTCCTCGCAAATCCGGCAGGAGCGCAACGACTATTACTCCGTGCTGGAGCGAACGCAGAAGGGCACGATGGAGGTCACCTTATGGATGGGATGGTTTCTCGGCTGCCTTGGCCGCGCCATCGACGGAGCGCAGGTGACTCTGAGCGCCGTGCTTGAAAAGGCCCGGTTCTGGGACCGCATTCAGAATGTCCAACTCAATGACAGGCAGCGCATAATCGTCAATCGCCTGCTCGACGGATTCGAAGCCAAGCTCACGACGTCAAAATATGCAGCGCTAGCCAAGTGCTCGCAGGATACGGCCCATCGCGATATTGTCGCGCTCATCGAGTGAGGCGTTTTGGTTCGCAATCCCGAAGGCGGGCGGAGTACGAGCTATTCACTCAAACGAGAATGAGCCGCAACCGCGCTTCGCGCGAGAGACCGTGAAGAATGGGCAGGCTTGGTCGCTTACGCTCAATGTCATTTACTGAAGCCCAGAGCGGTCGGGCTGAAAGCCTGCCCCACAGAGCAGCGATGCCGCAGCCAAATTCAAGCTGTTCTTCGCGGCATAGCATGCGACCGAGCAGGCGGGCTGAAAGCCCTCCGCAGGCTGAAAGCCTGACCCCACGAAATCTTTGCACGCGGCAAAGGAATGGAACAAAGGACGATCGAATTCTTTCCCTGGCCGCATCATTTACAATTGTCTGGTTACAGGAGGATATGATCTAAGCACAATGAGCCTGACCAATTCAGCAATCGACCGCCGCAAGTTCCTGCTCTCCTCGGCTTCCGTGGCCGCAGCAGCCTCTCTGGGGAGCGCGGCTCCGGCGGCCGCCGCAAGCCCCGACAAGAAGATGCCGCGTCTGTTTCCGGGCTGCTGTGCATATTCCTATCGCAAATACCTCCAGCACGGCCCGATGACGATGGAGGATTTTATCGACAACGCGGTGAAGCTTCGAATCGTAAGCGTCGACATGACCACTTACTATTACAAATCCACCGAGCCAGCCTACTTAGCTTCGCTCCGCCACCTGGCCTTCAAGAAAGGTGTCCTGTTTTCGGGAGTGGCCTGCGGGGTCAGCATGGTGCATGCCGACGCAGCCAAGCGGGCGCAAACAGTGCCGGAGATCAAGAAGTGGGTAGACGTCACCGATGCACTTGGCGCTTCGCATTTGCGCGTCTTCGCCGGCAGGCGCGCCAACTATCCAGGACGCGCAACCCCGCCCCCGCACGGAGTTACCAAAGAGCAAGCTGTTGGCTGGGTAGTGGAAGCCATGAAAGAGGCCTGCGATTATTCGGGGAAAAAAGGCATCGTACTCGCCATTGAAGATCATTCCGGCGTCACCCAGCACGCCGACACCTGCCTGGAGATCATGCACCGGATCCATTCACCTTACGCGGGGATCAACCTGGACATCACGCATCTCCGTCCCAGGGAAACCATTTACGAACAGATCAAGGCCTGCCTTCCTTACACGACCGGCACGATCCATATCCGAGACGTATTTGACGACAACACCACCCCCGTCGATCTGGACCGGGTATGGCAAATATTCGCCGATGCCGGTCTTAAAGCTTTTCCTTCGGCCGAGTACCAGGGGAAAGAAGATCCGAAAACCGGAGTACCGAAGCTGACGGAGAAGATCCGAAAGCTGTGCGCCAAATATTCGACTGCCTAATGGCTCGGTGCTCGACTTCTGTTTCCGAAGCTTCTATAGCGAGCCTACAAGCAAATACGGACGGGCAAAGCGGGGGACAGGCAACGAATTTCCGCCTCGTGGCTGGTTCTGTTGCCTGCGCTTTGGTGGTGCGGAAATTCGAAGCCAGTCCCTGTTTTGCGCGCCTGCCCGGAAGACCTTGGTGAGCCGGGCGGGGATCGAACCCGCGACCACCGCATTAAAAGTGCGATGCTCTACCATCTGAGCTACCGGCCCGCTAGCGCCCAGGATAGCAGGAGCAAACAATCAGGGAAACATTCGGCGCGCCTGTGAATCCCTCGTGTATGGCGGAGGGGCGGTTCTCCTGGCTGGTAGTCGCAGGCGCGGCTGGCGCTATCGTCGCGGGCAAAATCCTGAACGCGGACTTTGGCAGTATTTTTCAGGGCAGGGCAGCCGCGGAGAATTTGAACGAATAGCATTGTCATCCTCTCGCCTCACCGGGACGACGCCGCATTCTCGCTGTGCTTGAGCATGTCGCGCTGGGCTTGTCTCGGAATACGCGTTCGCGTGGTCAATTTTTTCACGCAAAGCGTGTATGCGCCCAGAGCTGCCGTGCAGGAAGCGGCCGCCATTTCTCTTCTACGGGAAAGAGAGGACCGGGCCGCACTTCTTGCTGTCGATCCTACAATCGAAACGAAATCTTTCCGTTTTCTGGACGCGCCGTTGCGGCTGAGCATCTCCGCGAAGGATGTCTTTAGCCGCCCGGCCGATCATTCAGTGGAGGATCGTCTGATCGCTACAATCTCCGGGTTCGTTCGCAATAACCTGATCCTTTCACCTTTGGGGTTGGGCGATCACGTGGACCATCTGGCGGTTCGATCGGCTGCCGTTTCGGCCTGCCGCAGTCTTGGGAATCTCGGCTTTTACGAAGACCTTCCGTACGCAACCTGGATGACGGAAAAGGCGCTTAACAACCGCGTAGAGGAAAGCGGAGCATCCCTGCGCCCCGTTGTGATCCGCGCGGAGAAGCCGCTTTGGGCCAAGCGCCGGATCGTTGCGCTATACCGATCTCAAATTACGCCGCAAGAAGCCGATCTCATTGCCCGATTCACAAGCCGATATGGAGGCGAGAGGATCTGGCTTCCTAATCGACTCGCCAGAGTGCTTCGGCAAACGGCCAATCGCGATCGATCCACATCTCAAAAGGAGCAAATCCCGCCTCGCGCGCGAACCCGTTCAATTCGTTCGCGGTGAACTTGTGGGAAGATTCGGTCCAGATGGTTTCTCCCGCGCGGAAGCTCATTTCGGCTTCCAGCGCCCGCACATAGACTTTTTGATTCTGCCGCGACAAAAGATGCATTTCGATGCGGCGCTCCGTGGCGTTCCAGCGCACTTCGTGGGCGAACGATCGCAGATCGAATTCGGCGCCCAGCTCGCGGTTGATCCGCCCCAGCAGATTTAAATTGAACGCTGCAGTGACGCCTGCCGGATCGTCATAAGCCAGGAGCATGGTTTCCACGTCCTTCACCAGATCGGCGCCTAATAGCAGCGTGTCGCCTGCCTGCAAAAGCGAGCGGATGCGGCGGAGGAAGACAGGAATTTCGCCGCGATCGAGGTTTCCGATCGAACTGCCCAGGAAGAGCACGAGCAGCGCTTCATCCGGGTCGCGGCGCGAGGCAACGAACTCCAGACCGTCGATCCAGTCCGCGCGCACGGGCCGCACATCGGCAACCGGCGAGAGCAAATGCCGGCATGAGGCGAGCGCGCTTTCCGAGACATCGACCGGATAGTAAGCGGGACGACTGCATTTCCGCGCCAGCGCTTCCAGCACAAATTGCGCTTTGGCTCCGTTCCCGCTGCCGAGTTCGGCGATGTTGGCGACCTTCACGGCGCGCGCAATATTCCCGGCATAGCGCTTCAGCAAACCTGTATCGGTCCGCGTCAGGCCGTATTCGGGCAAACAGGTAATGGCTTCAAACAGGCTGCTGCCCAGCTCATCGTAGAAATACCGCGGAGGAATTTTCTTCTGCCCGGGACGCAAGAGTCCTTCGGCGACGTCGATAGCGAAGCTGGATAAGAGCGGTTCGGTGGCGGCCGGCATGTGGTATCGATCTCAGTTTTCAACGCAGCGAAAAGCCGCGTACACGTAGGGATAATCGCGCCGGAACCAATTGCGGAACGAGCGCCGTAACAGGCGCGCGGCGGTTCGCGGCGATGCGCCTTTCATCACATAATGCCGCCCATCGAAGAAGTTCGCCGAATATCCGGGGTATGCCGGATGAGCCCGGAAGCCCGGAAATGGCGCGAAGACCGTCCCTGTCCATTCCCATCCATTGCCGATCAATTGCCGCACGCCGAAGGCGCTGTCGCCGTCCGGGGCGGCATCGACCGGCTCCGGATTCCAGCGGGCGAAATCGAAATTGCCGTGCTCGCGCCGCGGCGCCGCATCTCCCCACGGATATGCATGCGGCTCGGGAGCGCCATTTCCGTAGGCTGCGCGATGGAACTGTTCTTCCGAGGGAAGACTCTTGCCCATCCACTGCGCATAGGCTTCGGCTTCGGCCTGGGTGACGTAGACCGGCCAATCGAGCGGGAGCGGAATTTCCGCGAACATGCCGCGATAGAAAATCGCATCGCCGCGCTTCACCCAAAAGTGTGGCAGTGCGGCGCCTTCCCGCACGAATCGAAGATACTCGCCATTGCTCACCTTGTGCCGCTGCATGCGAAAGCCAGGAACGCGCGTTGCGAATTGCTCATATTCGTTGTCCCAGCCAAATCCGTCATTGCGCGGTTTCCCGAGCACGGCGGGACCTTCCGGAATATCGCGCCAAAGGTTGGCCGGCGCTTCTCTGCCATCGGCGGCCTTTTCCAATTTCGCGGGCGCATTCTTCAATCCGTAAGCGAAATTATGGAACATGTAGGCGAGCGTTTCCAGATGCATCTGCCGATGTTCCAGGGCCATGCAGATAACGTCTTCGGACGATTGTTCGAGGTGCCGGTCGACGCGGCGGCGGCAGCGCTCGGTATAGGCCTGTACTTGCTCGGGCGAAGGCCAGTCCGCCGGAGTATCTTGCGGCAGAGCGGAGGAATCGGGATCGATGCCGGCCTGAAATAAGTCGTCCAGATCCGGATCTGGCGATTTCAATCCCAAGCCTTGGCGGCAGATTTGAACGGAATCGAAGCCGTCCAGATGGCCCAGATAAAAGATCACGCGATGGCGCAAGGCGATTGGGCGCTCGAACAGAGCATCCGGCTTGAGTATGCCGAAGAGGCGGTCGCTCTGGGTGCGCGCCGCTTCCATTTGCAGCAACAGTCCGCTTCGAGTAGTTTCCAGTTGGGTCGCAGGCATCTCGCGATTGGACGCACAAAAGCCGGTTCGATTAGCAGAAATTCTGCCCCGAAGAGAATACCGGCTGCTCCGCTACTTCAGTTTACTAAGCGTTTCGATTCAGAACGGAGTGCGCAAGTTGCAGGGCTTCTTTGCGAGTATGGATCTCGCCTTCGAGTTGGGCATTCTCCACAGCTTCGAGGGCGCGCCCGAAATCGGGGCCGGGCCGGAAGCCTTCGCGGATCAGGTCGCTGCCGGTGATCAAGCGCGGCGGTCGAAGTTCTTCCTGGCCCAATTCGCCCAGCCTTTCTTTGACATATTCGTAAGAATCCGTATAACCGTTGCTTGCCAGACAGTCGAGCCGGTGTAATTCGAGATGTTCGTCGAAGCGCGGCAGACACAAGAAGCGTTTCAATGTGCTCAGACGCATTTGCCGCACATCTTTGAAGCGCATGTGATTCGCGATTAGCGAGGTGACCTGCTCGGCATCTTCGTTCGAGAATTTTAAGCGCGACAAAATTCCGCCCGCCATTTTCGCGCCCACTTCGGCGTGGCGGTCGAAGCGAATGCGATCCGGCGCGCGGCGAAAGGTGGGCGGCTTGCCCACGTCGTGCAACAACACACCGAGCGCAAGCGTCGCCGAAGGATCTTTCAGCTCGTCCAGCATGAACATAATGTGCCGCCAGACATCGCCTTCGGGATGAAACTCGGGCGGCTGCTCCACGCCGTGAAAGGCATGCACTTCCGGAAGCAGATAAGCAAGCAGGCCGGAGCTATCCAGCAATTCGAATCCATAGCGCGCGCCGCCTTCGGTCAAAATATGCATCAGTTCGTCGCGGATGCGCTCGGGCGAAATTTTGCCGATGGAAGCGGCCAGAAGCTGCATCGCCTGAAACGTGTCGGGATCGATGGAGAACCCGAGCCTCGCGGCAAAGCGCACGGCGCGGAGCAGGCGCAGATGGTCTTCTTTGAACCGCCGTTCGGGGTCTCCGATTGCGCGCACGATTCTGCGCTCCAGATCGGCGCGCCCGCCGACAAAATCGAGGATCTCTCCCGAGAGTGGGTCCTGCATCAGGCCGTTGATCGTAAAGTCGCGGCGGCGGGCGTCGAGAGCCGGATCGGTTTCAAAAGATACGCCGACCGGGCGCCTCCCGTCGATGTACGCGCCCTCGCTGCGAAAGGTCGCTACCTCAACGTGTACGCCCGGTCTATGCGCGATCAGCACGACGCCAAAATGCGCGCCGATCAACTCGGCGCCGGGGAAAAGCGAAAGTACACGCTCGGGGACCGCATCGGTTCCCATATCGAAATCCCGCGGAGCGATTCCGAGGAGGCGGTCGCGGACACAGCCGCCCACAAGATATGCCTTGTGTCCATGGCGGCGCAGAGTACGGACGATCTCGAGCGCTAAGGTTTCGCGAAGAACCGTGACCGAATCCATGGCGGCAATGCGCGGCGCAATGTCATTTACGTAAGAGCGCCGCCCGGAAGGGCGGAGGCAGGCCAGAAGGCCCGACCCCACGGTGGGGCAGGTTTTCTAGCCTGCGGAGGGCTTTCAGCCAGACTGCTCTGCCTTGAAGTAAATGACATTGTGCGTAAGCGACTATATTGGGGCAGACCTCGCTCACGCTCAGGCCTCGGTTTCAGGGCTTCGCATCCGGCGTCAAAACACCTGTCTGACCGCTCGCCGAACCGTTACCGACCGCTGCTGCCTGGGCTGCCTCTTCGGCCTTCTTCAGTTCCTTTTTCGACGGAGGCGGTTGCTCGTGCCGGTAATCGTGGTCGTGGTAGCAGGTGCGGCACCGAACTTTGGCAGCCTGTCCGTCCACCAGAGAAACGATGGAATGATTCGTGACGCGGCGGCACTTGACGCAGTGGTCGTCGATCACATCTCCTAGCCGAGGGTCGCCCATGTAAAAACGCCGACAACTGGAGTATAGCAGTTTGAGAGCGGCGGAAAAATGAGCAAACGGAACCCTGAGCGTGAGCGAGGGGAGAGTGGCCACCGACCCTCCCTAACGGTCGGGGTTCTGATGCGGCGGAGCACTCATGACAGACTTGTACTGGAGCTTTTCACGTGCAATTCCACTTCGAGCCCGACCCGGGCCACGATTCGCCCCAACTCGTGCGCATGGTGGTGGAGATCCCCAAGGATTCCAGCAATAAATATGTTTTCGATCCCTCGCTCGGCATGTTCCAGCTCAGCCGTGCCTTGTACTCTCCCATGCATTACCCCGGAGATTACGGCTTCGTTCCGGGAACCGTTGCCGACGACCACGAGCCGCTCGACGTCCTTTGCATCGTCACCGCGGCCAGCTTTACCGGCTGCCTGACTCAAGTGCGGCCGGTCGCCATGCTGGATATGCTCGACGGCGAAGAGACCGACTGCAAAATTTTATCCGTGCCGAACCGCGATCCGCGCTACGCCGGCGTCCACTCGCTCGCCGATCTCGACGAGCATATCCAGCGGGAGATCGAGCACTTCTTCAAAATCTATAAAGTTTTGGAGGGCCGCAATGTACAGATGCGCGGCTGGCGCGGCATCGAGGACACCCACGAAGCGATCCGGGAGGCACGGGCGCGATATCTGGAGCGGGCCGGCCCAGCTTCGAGCTAGGGCGCAGAGCGATGAGGGAAAGCGTTCTGCTCACAGGCGGCAGCGTGGTGGACGGTTCGGGCGCACCTCCTGTGCCCGGCGATGTGTTGCTGGAGGAAGACCGCATCGCCGCCATGGGCGCGATCCATTCACCGGGCGCCCGGCGCGTGGATTGTACCGGGCTGATCGTAGCGCCGGGATTTATCGATGCGCACAGCCATTCGGACCTGCAGGTGCTCGAAAACCGGCCGGAGAAGTTGCAGCAGGGTGTGACCACCGAGGTGGTAGGCGATTGCGGGTTTTCCGCGTACCCGACGGGTGCTCATGCCTCTGAGCTGCGGGAATTCGCGAACGGAATCTTCTGTGGCGATGGAGGTTGGGGATGGGCATCCGCTAGTGATTATTTGAAGGATGTCGAAGCGCGGGCGGCAACCGGTGCGCTCTCGCTCGCCGGGCACGGCAGTCTCCGGATTGCGCAAGCCGGGTTGCGCCAAGGGCCGCTGCCGGCCCGCGATGTCGAGGCCATGGCGGCGGTTTTGGATGAGGCACTCGCGGCGGGAGCGGTAGGCTTCTCGACAGGGCTGATGGATGCGCCGGGCTCCAGCGCGCCTTTTGAAGAACTGGAGGCCCTGTGCCGCGTGGTGGCCAAGCGCGGAAAGGTGTACGCCACGCATATGCGCGGCTATTTCGGAGATGTGCTGGAGGCGATCGATGAACAATTGGAACTGGCGCGGCGGACCGCTTGCAATTGAGAAGCGATGTACTCGGTCGCGAGCCGCCCGCCTTCGGTTCCGACTCCGCGGCCCTGGAGGCGGTCGCTTGCGAGATACTTCACGTGGGCCCGGATCCGGCTCGCCGAAATCCGGACGCTCTGCGCAGTGAGAATGGTCATCGCGCAAGCTCCCGCGATAAAAAGACGAGAGAACACAGATCCAGTCTAGCGGGAAAGTATGAGATGATCTGTAAACTAAATCGGTAGGGGGGAACGCACGGCTGTTTCCCAACTTCTTAGAATGAATCAGCGCGGAAAACTGAAAATCTTCCTGGGGTACGCGGCCGGAGTGGGCAAGACGTACCAAATGCTGGAAGAGGCGCAGAACCTGAAAGCCAGCGGCGTGGACGTCGCCATTGGCTACTTCGAGCCGCACGGCCGCAGGGATACAATCGCGAAGACCGAAGGCTTGGAGATGATCCCGCGCGAGATCCTCGAATACCGCGCCTCCCGCTACGAAGAAATGGATACCGGCGCAATCGTATCGCGGCGCCCTTCATTGGCCGTCGTCGACGAACTCCCGCATACAAATGCGCCGGGATCGGAGCGCGGCAAACGCTGGGAAGACGTGATGTTTCTTCTCGACTGCGGAATCGATGTGCTGACGACGATGAACGTGCAGCACTTCGAGAGCCTGAACGACCGCATGGCGCAGATTACCGGCATCGCGGTGCGGGAGACGATTCCGGACTGGGTGGTGAAACAAGCGGACGAAGTGGTGATGGTGGACGTGACGCCGCGCGCGCTGCTCAACCGGCTGGAACGTGGGGTGGTCTACCCGCCCGAAAAAGCCAAACGGGCGATTGAGAATTTCTTCAAAGAATCCACGCTGGTGGCGCTGCGGGAAATGGCGCTGCGGCAAACCGCCCAGGAAGTGGAAGAGAGAATCGGTCAGGAAACCCAGGAGCCTGCCGAGACGGAATCGCCCTCCCGCGGTATAAGATTGGACGACGCCGTAGTCATTTACGTGGGCGAGGATCCTTCTACGGCGATGCTGATCCGGCGCGGCAAGCGCGTGGCCGATGTGCTTCAGGCGCCCTGTTTCGCGGTTTTTGTCGCCAACGACGCGCGCATGCAGGCGCTCCCGGGAGCCAGGCGCGAGGCGGTGGAACGCCATCTGAACTTCGCGCGTAATATGCACATCGAGACTTCCGTGCTTACAGGGAGCGAACACGCTAAGATCCTGGTGAATTTTGCCCGCGAACACAGCGCGCGCCAGATTTTCCTGCCGCGTTGCGCGGGCAAGGGTTTCGATCGCTTGTTGGGGAAAAATTTGGTAAGCGAAGTGGTGAGCCTGGCGCGAGATATCGAGGTGACGATCGTGGCCGACCGCAGACGGCAGAAGGGCGCGGCGAACAAATAGGCAGAGATGAGCGGATGCAAGGAGTAAGTGTCGAGTTAGGGCCGCGCCAAGTCGATTTGGTGCTCAAATCCATCGAGATCGTCAGGCGGACGCTGACGGACATGGAAAGCGAAGCGGATTGCAATATCGAGACCACGGAAGAGCTGTCGCGCATTGCCGAGATTCTGCTGCGCGCCCAAGAGAAATACAACCGGACCGCGCGCGAGGTGCAACTCGCTCTGTATTAACCAGCAGAGCGAACAGAACCCCGGCTGTTAGGGATGGGTCCGAAGCACCATCCCCGAATGCTAGATTGGTAGAGCCAACCGGTCGTCGGGCCGTGGCGCAGCCTGGCTAGCGCGCTTGCTTGGGGTGCAAGAGGTCCCGGGTTCAAATCCCGGCGGCCCGACCAGTTAAGTCCTTCAGAATTAACACCCCGTTTCCTGAAACAGATCCAAACTGAAGCTGATTGTGCTCAAAATTGTGCATAAAATCCATCAGCTCGCCATCTGTGTGCTCGAAACTCCGCGCTCGTTAGCCTGCCGGTCCAGCTTGGTCAACGCCTCACGCATCATTCCGAGCTTTGCCTGGCTGTACAGCTTGAAGACTTCGGCATCGGCCTGTCTCAACATTTGCGTCACCATATGATCGGCAACGCCGCCAGCGCTCAACCGGGTAGCGAATGTGTGCCGAAGCTCGTACGGGGCAAAATACGGCACCCCGGCTTTCTTCAGCGTCGCCGCCCAGATTTTGCGGAGATTGGTCATATACGGCTTCCGCGCCGTAGCCCTTGGGCTGGGAAACAGATACTCGCTCCCGGGCGTTTCTGCGATTTGACGCCGGAATGCCTCCTTCGCAGCGGCGGTCAATGGCATGTCGCCAATGCCGTTCGCCGTTTTGGAGTCCGCGATATGCACCAATCCGTTTTCGAGATCGACCTGG
>JBOGMI010000368.1:0-8039 GCA_050746645.1 Bryobacteraceae bacterium
GAAATTTTCCGATGCCGAAGAGCAATCCGCGCTCATCGGCGCCTTGGATCGAGATCGAGCGGCCATTCGCATGGATCGTATAGCCTTCCGCCGGCAAATGAGGAGCGCCGGTACCAAGGTGAATCGCTGAGCTGGACGCGGACGGCGCCGCGGATTGGATGCGCCACCGGAATTCGCTTCTCTTTTCAACTTCTTCCACGAGCGCACTGGTTGCCTTCTTTTCTCTCGCCGTAGCTTTTTCGGGCAGCACGACCGTGCAGTTTCGCAGATCGATCTCCCCGGAATCGGAAGCTGCCCGGAGCAGCGGGGAACAAGCGATCGCGGCTGCGGCTTGTTGTAAGAAGTCTCTTCTGTTCATCGGCTATGTCTCAGTGCAGGAAACGCTTGCGCAGCATCGAACTGGTAAACCCGGTCTCACCCGCCAGTTCTAGTATTTTCCGCTCTTCGTCCAAAACCTCTTGGACCGCCAACTGTAGCGCGCTGTCCCGATCCTGCGGCACGATCACCATCCCGTTCTCGTCGCCATGCAGCAGGGAGCCGGGGTTCACGGTCATGCCAAGTATCTCAACCGGCACATTCGAGCGAACGATGCGAAAATACGCGTGGCTCGCAACGGCGCCGCGCGCGAAGTAATGAAAGCGAAGTTTGCGGACCGCGGCAAGATCCCGCACTCCACAGTCGCTAACCAGCCCGATGGCGCCCAGAGCGGAGAATATCGTCGCCATAATCTCGCCCGAATGTGCCGCGCGGTCCCGATCGCCGCCGATTTCCTGCATGACGACCACCGCCGGCTTGGGAGCGCGCTCAACTGCTTCAAAGAGGTCCAGGAATCTGCTCTCTTCCAGAAGATTGCCGCTGGTTACCGTTTCGACCTGTGCCGTTATCGCATATCCGCACATTGTGCCCAACTCCGGGAATAGGCAGTGTAAATGGAGGGAGGGGAATCCCTCGCAGCGGGGCCGTAGATTCAGGCGCTCGATCGCGTTTGCGACAGTCGGAGTGTCGATCTTCTTCAATGCCTCGATCAGCAGATTGCTCGCGCTCATGGTCTTACCAGTGCAAACGAAGAGCAAATTGGATTTCTCTTGCATTTGTAATCACCGAGGTGATGGTGCCCGCGCTGGAAGACCCGATGTCGCGGTTCGGGAAACCGAAGTTTGGCCGGTTCAGGGTGTTGAAAAACTCCGAGCGGAATTGCAGGCCAAAGCGCTCCGTGAGCCGAAAATCCTTATCAGCGCCCAAATCCCAAGTGGCAAGGCCGGGTCCGATGATGATATTTCGCCCGGCATTGCCAAACGTATACGGATGGGGAGCCACAAAGCAGGAGACATCGTACCATTCGTGAATCGTTCTCTCGGAACTCGGAAGATTGCCGTCGCAAACGCGATTAGGTCTGGTGAAGGTGCCGGTGTTAGCAGTTGGATTGGACAATTGCACGGAAAGCGGAGCGCCGGCTTGAAGCGTTACGATGCTGGACGCCTGCCATCCGCCGAACAGCGCGTTTTCGAAGGCGTTCGCATGGCTCAGGAACTTACGCCCGTGTCCGAAAGGAAGGTCATAGATCGTGCTGAGTGTGAACCGCTGCCGGAAATCGAAGTTAGACAAACCGTAATCGGCCGTAAGGTCGCGCGGATTCTGAATGTTGATACGCGATTCGCCGGAGGACGAATTTCCACCCGCGCCTTCGTCCAGGCTCTTGCTATAAGTATAGGCGGCAAGAAAAGACAGGCCCGCGCTATAGCGCTGTTTGAGCGACAACTGAAGGGCATTGTAGCTGGAAGGCCCGCGCGGCTCCCAAGCTGAGATTTGCGAGACGGACGGATAGGGCCGCCGAGGCGCCACTGCTCCTGGTCCTGGATACGCTACATTTTCATCGATGTTGAGGTTGAGATGATTGCCTCGCGTGCCCACATAGGCCGTGTCCAATAACAACGAAGATGTCAATTGCCGCTCTACCGTGAAGTTCCATTGCTGTACGTTGGGTGTAAAATTCGGTTGCGGCTGATACACGACGACGGGAAGATTATTAGCCGAGATGGTGGTAGGTATGCCCGCCGATGTGCTTAGGCAGGGCAATGTTGCGCTGCAACTGGCTGAATATTGCGCCGCAAACGGATAATTGATGAACAGCCTGGTGGATCCTCCGATCCCCTGTTCGTCAAAGTAGAACAAGCCATAGGCGGCGCGGATAACCGTTTTCTTCCCGAGGCGGTAGGCGAGGCCGAGGCGCGGGCTGAAATCATGCGTTTGTGTGCCAAGGATCGAGGAGGAAACGCCGTTCTGGCCGGCGATGGCGAGCATTCCGGTTCCCAACAGAAAGTCGGATTGCCTGTCGTACTTTTCGCTGTCCGGAGTAAAAAGATCGTAGCGCAGGCCCATATTTATTGTGAGCTTCGGAGTAGCGCGCCATTGATCCTGTATAAACCCGCCGTATTCGGTATAAGTTTCGTAAGGAACGCCGTAGGGCGCTGCCGATTTCGAGGAGCTCACCGGAAGGCCCAATAGAAAGTCCGCAAATCCGTTCCCGCCGGATGAATTGAGCGGATCGTTTGTATAGGTTCCGCTAAAGGAAATCGATCCGGAGGGGGATTGCAGTTGGAAAAAGCCGAATTCGTTGCGGACGATGCTAAACCCGAATTTCAACGAATGTGCGCCGCGCGCATAGGAAACGGTATCGTTCAGTTGGTACGTATTTTGTGGGACGACCTCCGGCATGAAACCCTGGCTATAGCCGCTGAACCCGGAGATACTCAAGGAAGACATGCCCCCGGAATTCGACCCCGTATTCGCCCCCTTCAAACCTAGCTGGTCTGCAACGTTATATTCTTCGTCAATCGGAGTGACTTGTAAAGCGAACCGGGTGTAGCCGATGGCGAATTGGTTTGTGAGGTCGGGAGTGAAGATGTGAATCTCCTGCAGCGTAGCTTGCGTGCTGGGTGCGTGATTCAAGCGCAAGGACCCGGCAGTGGCATTTCCTTGTGCGAAGGCCAGGGGATTGAGAACCTTATTGATGTACACAGGCGTGTCGGGGTATGTGATATCGGCCCCGCCATGCGTTACACGGCCAAACATGCTGTCGCTCTCCGAGAACACATGATCGACGCGGATGTCGTATTGATCCTGGGTCTGCACGGCCAGGTCGTTGATGCGCAAATTGTTCTTCACTCCGGGAAGGTTGGGCTCCGGAAGAATGGCAAGCAGATTGCGAGCCACGGGATCGATCTCGGTAGAGGGGATTCGGTTTCCGGCGTATGCCTGGCGCTGCTCCGTGACTGGATCGTAAGTGTTCGGATTGTAAATCGTCGGCAAGCCGCTGAAGTTTCCGACACGCATCGCGGCAGTTGGCTCCGTCAGGATCGAAGTGCTTGCCTCGTGCACTCGCAACCCTTGATAGTCGGCAAAAAAGAAAGTCTTGTTCTTGCGAATGGGACCGCCGATCGCCCCACCGAATTGATTCTGCTGGTAAGGAGGCCTTTGAGCGTCGAAGAACTGGCGGGCGTCCAGATCGGAATTACGCAGGAACTCGAAGGCCGAGCCGTGTACTTGGTTGCCTCCCGAACGGGTGATGACGTTCACGACGGCGCCGCCGCTCCTGAATTGGGCATCGTAGTTGCCGATCTGGACCTTAAACTCAGCGATGCTGGCAAGGTTCGGAAAGACCTTGACCGTTCCAACAGACTGGTCCTCATCGTCGAGTCCGTCAATCATGAAGGTGTTGAAGCTTCCGCGCGCTCCATCGGCGGTCAGTGCGGCGCCCGCCCGCTGCGTCTCATTGCCGTTTCCCTGCGTGCGGATGCCGCCAACAGGCCCGGGGCTGGTCCCGGGCGCCAACAGCCCGAGCTGAGCGAAGTTCCTTCCATTCAGGGGAAGCTGCTGAATGGAGCGTTCGGAAAGAACGCTTCCCAGCTCAGTCGATTCTGTATTCAGTATTGGTCCGGCGCTCTGAACCGTGACTTCCTGCTGCACGGTTCCCAGTTGCAGCTTGAAGTCCTCCTGCATGATCTGCTGAACTTGCAGCACCAAGCCGCTTCGAGTTTCCGTCTTAAACCCGGTCGCTGCCACCTGAACCGAGTATGTTCCTGGTTTCAGGAGCGAGAATGTGTAATAGCCATCTGTAGCAGTTTGTTTGGAAACCGAAAGATCGGTTTGCAGGTTCTTTACTCGAACTTTGGCCTTCGCCACAGCCGATCCGCTGGGATCGGTGACGTGTCCGGAGATTGTGCCCGTGGCGTTGACTTGAGCGTGTAAGGACACAGCGGCGAAAGCGGCGATCAGCGCGGCCAAGGCGGCTACCTTAAAGCAATTCATAAAACCTCTCATTTGCGAATCAGTCCGGAATTATTGAGGAACCGCAGCAGCTTTTGCAAGCGCTCATCAATCTGCGATTTCTCAGGCGGCGTGAATGTATCGAAGGGAGCGGCCACCGTGTCTCCACAAACGCCGAGTGACTGGAGGGCGTATTTTAAGCCGCGCAAATAGCTTGAACTGGCGGGTCCAACGGTATAGATGTCGTTTCCAATCCGTGCAATCAGAGACTGCAGCAACTCGGCCTCGGTGTGGCGGCCGTTTGATGCTGTCTCGTAGAGCGAGACAAAAAGACCGGGGAAGACGTTTGCGCCGCCGCAGACGCCTCCGTGTGCTCCAGCATCCATGGCGGGCAGAAGAGTTTCTTCATTTCCCACCAGCAGCGAGAATTCGGGCCGGTGCGAAGTAACCCGGCGAATCGTGCGCAGATATGGAATGCTGCCGCTACTGTTCTTGATCCCTACGATATTCGGCAGTTCTACAAGCGAGCGCACCGTATCGGTCCCGAACGGCGTATGCGCGTATTTCGGGATGTTGTAAAGCCACACCGGCAGCGTGACCCGGTCGCAGAAGCGCCGGATATAGCGCTGCAGTTCAAGCTGATGCATCGGGAAGTAATACGGCGGGGAAATGGACAAAGCCGCGGCCCCGGCGCGCGCAGCTTGCTCCGCCAATTCGAGAGATTCGGCAAGACAGGTGCTGGACACGTTCACGATCACCGGGACGCGCCCTGCTATATAGGAACAGCTTTCCTCGATCATCTCCCGCCGGACATTCACGGTCAGGCTCGCGAATTCGCCCGTGCTCCCCAGCAGAAGCACCCCGTGGACTCCGCCAGCCAGCACCCGATCAATGACCCGGTGCAGTGCCGGAACGTCCAGAGCGGCGCCGTCGCAGAGCGGGGTGACCAGAGGCGGGACAATACCACGCAACGGCCCGGACGGAAACATAACCAACCCAGTATACGCAACTGTCGACAGCTTGTCTACAGAAAAATGCAAAATGGCGGCGCCATCGTATACTGAGACGATGGCGGCTATCCACAAACCACCTTCGCCGCGAGGCGACCGTCCCATCCGAGAACGCGCTTATCTGCTGATCCAACAGAAGATCGCTCGTGGCGATCTGCCTCCGGGGTCGAACGTCTCTGAAGTTGCCTTGGCTCAGGAGTTGGGAAGCAGCCGCACCCCCATTCGCGAGGCGCTGGGACAGCTTGTCGCCGAAGGCTTCTTAGAGCAAACTCCCAATCGCGGTGCAATTGTCGTGCAATTGAAGCGGCAGGACATCGTCGATCTGTATGAACTTCGGGAGGCGTTGGAAGTTTATGCCGTTGGGAAAGCGGCTCGCCGCGCAAGTTCGCCGCAAGAGATTAAGCGGCTGCTGGAATTGACGAACCAGATTCGCGTCTTAGAAACTGAACTCCGCGAATCAAACCGGACCGAGCTCAGCCCGAAGCAGATGCATCGCTTCGTTGCGTGCGATCTGGGGTTTCATATTTTACTGGTGCGCATGGCGGCGAACGCGAGAATTCTGAAGATTGTCAATGAAACGCGGCTGCTCATCAGAATCTTTGCGATGCACCGCAAAGGACACGATCTTCAAGCGCTGGAGCGGATTTACCGGCAGCATTGCGAAGTGCTCGAAGCTGTCGCCGCCCACGACTCCGAACGAGGGATGCGGTTGCTGTCCAACCACATTCAAGCCAGCCAGCTCGAACGGCTGGAAGAATACGACCAATGGGAAAGCGAAGCTTCTCTCCGGGAAGACCAGCCCGTGTTTTTCGACTTTCACCCGGCGACGGAATCGTTGTAAGCGGACAGTGAGCGCGCGCCCAGGAAAGGGCGCGGCAGCCTTGAAAGGCTGTGGCCCCACGGTGTTTGAAGGGCAGACCACCCAAAACGATGGTCTACCCCACCAGTTAGAACATATATTTCAGCGCAAGCTGAATGTTGCGTTCGCCCTGCGCGCTCTGGAGCAAGCCGAGCCTGGTGCCGACGCCTCGGGTAGGCGAGTTCAGAATGGGCGTGTTCGTGAGGTTGACAAACTCGCCGCGCAGCTCGATGTGCTGGCTTTCGGTGACGTTAAAGTCCTTCGAGACGCTGCCGTCGAGTTCGGCCAGGCCGGGGCCGCGCACGGTGCCGACGCCGCAACTCCCGAAGGTGCCGTCCGCCGGCTGGGCGAATCCGGCCGGACTGAACCATTGGTACCCGTTCTTGGGAGAGTTCTGCTCGCCAAATACGCTGGCAGGCGCAATGCAGTCCGCGCGCGCGCCTCGCGAAAGGGTATTCGAGGCGTCGGACGCCGTAATGGTCATCGCGAAGCCGGTGTGCAGACTCACAATGCCGGCGACCTTCCAGCCTCCGACAAACGCATCCAGCACTTTGTTCATGCTTTTGCCGAACCGCCGACCGCGTCCGAACGGAAGGTTGTAAATGAAATTGCCGGTCAAGATATTCGTCGCATCGTAATCGCAGGGACCCCACTCGGCCGCCGCGTCATAGAGGTTCTGGTAATACCAGTTGCTCTGGCCGGCTTGGCCGCCCTGCCCATAGTAGCCCTGGTTGTTTGTCATGCATTTTGAGTAAGTGTAGTTCGCCTGGAATTGTAGGCCGTGGCTGAGCCGCTGGTTGAGCATAATCTGCAAAGCGTCATAATCCGCATTGCCGATCGAAGCCGTTCCGGAGATATTTCCGATATCGCTCAGCAGGGTTGGATTCCCCGCCAGATAAAGGCTTTGAGCGGATACCGTGCCGTCGGGAGCCATATATCTCTGGTAATACGGCATCGGCACCATTAGATGCGTGCTGCGCTCGCCAACATAGGCGGCGCTGATGGTGGAGGCGTTGCTGAGCTGCCGCTCAATGACGACGTTCCATTGATTCGAAACGGCCGGGCGCACGAACGGATCCCAAACACGCAGCGTGGCGCTGTGGAACTGATCGCCGGCGCCGCTCACAAAGGGTATGAAGCCCTGATCGAGCGTGGAACCGGGGAGAACGTCATAGGCGCTCGCCGTGTACTGGTTATCGTGCTCTACCGCGAACGGCGGATTCAAGGGCAGACGCAGGTTGGTCCCTGTGCCCTCAAGATAATTCGACAGCGTATAGCCGGCGCGAATCACGGTCTTGCCTCCGCCGGGCGTGAAGGCGAAGCCGATGCGCGGCTGGAAGTTGGTGATTCCGTTGTATTGGTTATAAAGAGCGCGGCTGGCGCCGTTCTGACCCGCGATCGATTCCTGCCCGGTCACGAGATCGAAATTCGCCTGCCGGTTGTGTACTTCGACCCAGGGCGTATGCACTTCCCAGCGCAAGCCCAGATTTAGGGTTAAATTCGGAGTCACGCGCCAATCGTCCTGGTAAAACGCCGCCAAGTAGCTCGAGCGCTGGCCCCAGGTGCCGCCGTTGATGCCGCCCTGAACCTCATCGGGGAGCCCAAGCAGAAAATCGGCTTCGGCCAGTCCGCTTCCGTTTCCGGCTTTGGTCCCGGGAGCGGGTCCGGCGGTGTATTGCCCGTTAAATAGAATCGTGCCGGCGCGGCCGTTATTGCCGGAGTAGAACGTGTCCACGCGGTAGCGCATGGCCTGAAAACCAAAGTGCATGGTGTGTGTGCCCACGGTCAGGATGACGCTATCTCCGGCTTGGATCGTTGTGTCGGCGAACAGTTGATAGATATCGCTCGTGCCGAAGCTCGATACGTTGCCTCCAGACAAGCTCATCGAGGGCAGGAAGGCGGAA
>JBOGMI010000369.1:0-7743 GCA_050746645.1 Bryobacteraceae bacterium
GGTCGTGCGCGGCGTGGTAGCGCATGTAAAGTTCGAGGGGTTGAAGCTCGACCTCGACGGGGATGTCGCCGTTTTTGACCTGCTCGGGAGTTTTCGGCTGGAGCGAAAAGCAGTGGTTCTGCGCACGTAGGGCACGTTTGGCGACCCAGGTGTGTTCGGCCATTTTGACGACCAGCTCGATTTCGGCCTGGCCGACGGGCTGTTCGTCTTCCATGAGCTTGTTGAGGAAGGCGTCGTAGTTTTCCTGCTTTTCGACTTCTTCAAGGACGCGGAATTTGGAGCAGAGGCCGTGTTTGGTGCCGTTCTGCGCGACTATGGCCTTGGTCTCGACGGACTTGGGGCCGCATGACTTTTTTGAGTTGCGGCGATTGGCCGCGATTTGTTTGGCGGTTGGCATGGTGTGTCCAGGCGTCGAGACGAGTCTCGACGCGGCACGCACGAGTGCGTGCGCCACGTGTTGAGTGTGCGGGGCGGGCGTGTGGGATGAGAGGGTGCGGAGATGTAAGGCCCTGGATCTAAAAGCAAAATAAATTTCAAAAAGTGTGACTGGGACTGAGGGACAGCCTCGAAAGGCTGCTACCGTAGCTTCGTTAACACTCGGGGCTCTCCACTGCGAATTGCGCTAAACTCTGCCGGAGCGATTGCGGAGCGTCGGCGACGATTTCGCAATAGCCGTCTTTGTAGTGTTTGGAGAGAATCGCGGCGCGGTCGTAGAGTAAGTGCAGCGCGCGGCCTTCACCGGGCGGAAGGCGGAAATGCTGCCGCGCTACCGGATCCTGCTTCAGTTGGCTATCGATCGCTTCGAGCAACGCCGGAATCCCGGCGCCGGTTTGCGCGGAGATTAGTACGGCTTGTGCCGCTTTCTGGCCAAGCAGCCGGTGCGCGAGCAGCTCGGGGCTTTGCAGCCGGTCTGGCTCAGGCAAGAGATCGCTCTTATTGAGCACGAGTATCTGTGGGGTCAGTTCGGCGCCGATTTCCCCGAGTAGCTTGCGCACATGCGCCGCATGTACGGCCGCCGCGGGTGAAGTCACATCCACCACGTGGAGCAAGAGCGCGGCGGTCGTAACCTCTTCGAGCGTGGCGCGGAAGGCATCGATGAGAGTCGTCGGCAGGTTGCGGATGAAACCGACGGTGTCGCTTAGCAGGACGCGGCGACCGGAAGGCAGGCGCATCTGGCGGACCGTCGGGTCGAGCGTGGCGAACATGCGCGCATCGGCCAAGACGCCCGCGCCGGTGAGCCGGTTGAAGAGCGTCGATTTTCCGGCGTTTGTATAACCGGCGAGACCGACGGTTGAAAGCGGGATAGCCTGGCGGTGGGAGCGCTGGACGCCGCGCGTCGCGCGTACATGTCCGATTTCAGCTTTCAGTTTGGCGATGCGCCGCCCGATGCGGCGGCGGTCGGTTTCAAGCTGCGTTTCGCCCGGCCCGCGGGTACCGATGCCGCCGCCGAGGCGCGACATTTGCGTGCCCCGGCCCGCCAGCCGCGGCAGCAGATAGTTCAGTTGCGCCAGCTCTACTTGCAGTTGCCCCTCAGCGGTGCGGGCGCGGCGGGCAAAGATGTCCAGAATGAGCTGGGTGCGGTCCAGGATCTTGACCGGCAGCCGCCGCTCCAGATTGCGCAGTTGCGTCGGCGACAGGTCACGATC
This sequence comes from Bryobacteraceae bacterium, assembly GCA_050746645.1. Taxonomy (GTDB): domain Bacteria; phylum Acidobacteriota; class Terriglobia; order Bryobacterales; family Bryobacteraceae; genus Bog-105. The sequence continues at coordinate 1,647 of JBOGMI010000369.1, forward strand.
GAAAACGACCGTCTGGATTTCATCGGCTTCGATCCGCTGCCGGATTTCGGCGACTTTGCCGGAACCGACCAGCGTGGCGGGATCGGGAGCCGGGCGCGCCTGTAAACTCTTCTCGATCACCTCTGCGCCCGCGCTTTCAGCAAGTAGGACGAGTTCGGAGAGCGACTCCTCCGCATCCGCCGACTTTTCATGCGCGCGCCCGGTCAACTGCAAGCCCACCGCCAGCGCGCGTTCTTGCGGATTGCGCACGGTCAACCGTGATCCGGGTGCTCAGGCACCGGAACCGGCATGGCGGGCGCGGCGACTCCAGCCGGGTGGACAGCGCCATGCACCGGTTTTGAAAGCACGACGGTCGAGATGGCGTGTTTGAAAATCAGTTGTTCCTGGTTATTGGTTTCGAGAATGACCGAATATTTATCGAAGCTCTTGATCCGCCCCGACAGCTTGACGCCGCTCATCAGGTAAATCGTCAGAAAGCTCTTTTCTTTACGGGCGTTGTTGAGGAACGCCTCCTGAATGTTTTGCGCCAGCTTTTCCATTTCCACCCCTAAACCGCTGCTGCGCCAGCGGCGCGGCGGCTTGGCCCGGTGCACCCGAATTTCCCCGGATTTGCTCGCTTTTCCACCAGCGGCGGGCGCCGCGAAGAGCGCCGTCCAACCATATCTATACTACCTGGATCTCTTTTCTAAATAGCTGGTTTCGCGAAGAGGCGAGGCAAAGCGGCGCCGGCCGGCGATGCGCGATATGCTCGAAGCGTATGGTCGCCGGGTGGCATATCCAGCAAATCAATACGGAAGAGAGTATAGGCCGCCGCATGGCGCTGGTGGGCATTACGGGCAGCGTGGCCCTTGCCATCGCGAAGATCTGGGTGGGCTTGTACGTCGGCTCGAACGCGGTGGCCTCGGACGGCGTGGAGGCCGCCGGGGACGTACTTTCTTCGGCTGTCGTCTACGTGGGCTTTTGGCTGGCCAGCAAACCGCCCGATTACGAACATCCCTACGGCCACGGCCGCTACGAAACTCTGGCAGGCTTGGCCGTGGGCGCCATTTTGCTGCTCGTCGGCACGGCGATTATCTGGCACAGCGTCACCGCGCCCGCGCGCCCGGCGACCTTTCCGCTGTTCACGGTTTACCCGCTCATTGCGGCGATCGTGATTAAGACCACCCTCGCCGGCCTGAAATTTCGCACCGCCCGGCGCATTCGCAGCACCTCGCTCCGAGCCGACGGTCTTCACGACTTAACCGATCTGCTCTCCACGTTTGTAGCCATCGTCGCGGTCGGGCTTGCCATGGCCTCGCCGTCGCGGTTTGCCGGCGCCGATCACGTAGGCGCGACGATCATCGGCGGCATCATCTTCTTTCTTTCCATCCGAGTGGTCTGGAACACGGTCGATCAACTGCTCGATACCATGCCGGAGCCTGGAAAGATGGGCGAGATCAGCCAAGTGGCTCTGGCGATCCCCGGCGCTCTCGGGATCGAGAAATGTCGGGCGCGGCGCACCGGATTGAAGTATCACGTGGACCTTCATTTGGAAGTGCAACCGGAGATGACCGTGCGCGAATCGCATCAGATCGCCACCCGCGTGAAGAACGCCATCAAAGAGCGCGTGCCCTGGGTGGCAGACGTTCTGGTGCACGTCGAGCCGACCGGCATGGATGCGGTCCGCGCGCCGGGTCCGGTCCGACGCCGTAAATATGGAAAATAGAGACATCGCCGCGCTGCTCGCGGAAACGGCCGACCTGATGGAGGTGGCCGGCCAGGACTCATTCCGCATCCGCAGCTACCGCAATGCGGCCTCGACGATTGCCGGTTATCCGGAGCGAATCGCGGATATCGTTTGCGACGCGGAGCGCAAAGTAACCGACGTCCCCGGCATCGGCAAAGGACTGGCTTCGGTGCTGGCCGAGATCTGCGAGCGCGGCTCATTCGAACGCCGCGACGAAATGCTGGCGCTCTATCCGGCGTCGGCATTGGAACTGCTGAAAATCCAGGGGCTGGGGCCGAAGAGCATCGCCCTGCTTTACGAGCATCACAACGTCCGAACCGTGGACGATCTCGAACGCATCTGCCGCGAGCAGAAACTGCGCACTCTGCCGCGCATGGGCGCCAAGCTCGAAGAAAAAGTTTTGCGCTCCATCGAAGTCTACCGCCGCAGCGCCGGCCGGTTTTTGTTAAGTTTCGCAAGCCGCATCGCCGAGGAACTGACCGCCGAGTTCGCGGCGCTTCCCGGGGTCGAGCGTGCGCAGGCGGCGGGGAGTGTGCGGCGCGGCCGCGAAACCGTAGGCGATCTGGACATCTTAGTCGCGGGAGATGGCTCGGCCGCCGCTCTGGCGCGCATCGCCGGCCACGTGAAGACCCAGCAAGTGCTAGGGCAGGGCGCGAACAAGGCCAGTGTCCAATTCGGGCTGGAACGCCTGCAAGTGGATGTACGGGCGCTGCCCGCCGAAAGCTTCGGGGCCGCTCTGCAATACTTCACCGGCAGCAAGGAGCACAATGTTGTGCTGCGCACCAACGCGCTTAAGCAGGGGCTCACGCTGAACGAGTACGGCCTGTTCCGCTTGGAGGGGAACGAGCGCGTCGCCGGATGCCAGGAAGAAGAGATTTACCAGCGCCTCGGTTACGCCTGGATTCCGCCGGAGTTGCGCGAAAACTCAGGAGAGCTCGAAGCGGCGCAATCCGGCGCGCTGCCGAAACTGCTGGACCGCGGCGATATGCGTGGCGATCTGCATATGCACACCACCGCCAGCGACGGCCGCGCGACCTTGCGCGAGATGGCCGAGGCCGCCGCCGCGATCGGCTACGAATACATCGCGATCACCGACCATTCCAAGGCTCTCGCCATGGCAAACGGACTCGACGAACATCGCGCCGTGGCCTTTGCCCGCGAGGTGCGTGAACTGAATCGCGAAGGGTTGCCGCTGCGCGTGTTCTCCGGTTTGGAGTGCGACATTCTTCACGACGGCTCGATGGATCTGGCCGAAGATGCGCTCGCCGAACTCGATCTGGTCATCGGCAGCGTGCATAGCTACATGAATCTGGAAGCGCCGGAAATGACGGCCCGCCTGCTCCGTGCGCTCGAATCGCCCGCCATCCGCGTGCTCGGCCACGCTACCGGGCGCCTGCTGCTGCACCGGGATCCGTATGCCTTCGATTTTGGAGCGGTTGCCGGGAAAGCCGCCGCGCGCGGCATTTGGCTGGAGATCAACGCCAGTCCGGAACGGCTCGATTTGCCTGGCGATCTGGTGCGACTGGCTAAGCGCAAAGGCTGCCGCTTTACCATTTCCACTGACGCGCACCGTCCCGCCCACCTGCAAAACATGCGCTTTGGCGTGGCCACCGCGCGCCGCGGGTGGCTGGAGCGCGCGGATGTTGTGAATGCCAAGCCGCGGACCGCATTCGAATCGCTGCTGCGCCGCAGTGACTAAAATGAAGCTGTGGGGTGTCTTATTTATTGGATCTGCTGAAGCGCTTTGTTTCCATCCATCCCACAGCCACCGCGTTTCTAGCGGTATTGCTGTTGCTGGTCTGCTCCTTTGTCGCCGCCGGATTCGTCAGCTCGGCTTACAGAGGCGAACGGGCCTCGCTCGGCGAGCACCACTACATGTGGGGTCAATGGAACTTCTCGCATGGTCATCCGGATACGGCGGTCAGCGATTTTCGCAAGGCTCTGCTTTATCTGCCCGACAACTTGCAGTACCGCTTGTCGCTTTCGAGAGCACTGCTCGCCGTGGGCCGGCTGAACGAAGCGCGCGGCCATCTGGTACAGCTTGCACAAGAGCATCCTACCGACGGTTTGATTAACCTGATGCTGGCGCGCGTCGACCGGCGTCAAAAGCATCCGCTGGAGGCACTCCAATATTACCAGCGGGCGGTTTACGAATACTGGCCCAAGCCGGAGCTTCCCGAGCGCCATAAAGCCCGCTGGGAACTGGTGTCGCTGCTCGGCCAATTAGGCGATCACAACTCGGAAATCGCGGAATTGATGCAGTTATATGCCACCGCGCCGAAGGATCCGGAGGAACGATCCAAAATCGGGTTCCTGTTACTGAAGAACGGAGCCACTTCGGAAGCTTTGCGGGTGTTTCAGGCGCTTCGTCACGCCTCGCCCCACGATTCCGATGCCTACCGCGGCCTGGGACAGATCGCTTTCGATTCGGGCAACTACGAGCATGCGCGGCGGAACTTCGAGCGCGCGGTGCGCTTCGATCCCAAAGACCAGCAGAGCTTGCAGGCGCTGAACCTGACAAAGACCGTCATCGATCTCGATCCGGCGCTTCCGCGGATTAGCGGCGCCGAACGGCGGCGGCGCAGCAAGAACCTTTTGAACCGTGTGCTCACCGAAATCGAGGAGTGCGCCGAAGGCCGCCAAGTGCCCGCAGCGATCGCACCGGCCATCACCAGCGCCACGCAACTGCTCTCGACCCAGCGCCGGCCGCGGGGAGATCTCACGCTCCACCGCGAAGACGTCGCGCAGCAGCTTTGGAAAGTGCGCGCCCAGTTGTGCGGCGGCCCGGCGGTGCAAGACAAAGCCGTGGAGCTTGTCCTGGAGAGGATCGGCTCGTGAGCGCTTCGGCCCAGCCCCCGGTGGCCTCGAAACGACGGCTCCGGGTGCTGCCGCGCGCCGCCTGGCCTCCGCGCTTTACCCAACCTGCGCTGAGCGAAACGCAGCTCTTTCTCATCCTCGCGCTGCTGATTGGTGTTTTCTCCGGCCTTCTGGTCGTTCTGTTCCATATCTCCATCGACCTCATCAGTTGGAGCTCGCTCGGGCCCTTGAGCGGCCAGTTCCGCATGACCCGGCTGCTCACGCCAACGGTTGGGGCGATCTTGGCCGTGCTCATCGTGCGCCACGTTTTCCCGCGAGCCAAAGGCAGTGGGGTCAATCAGACCAAGGCCGCCATTTACACCTCCAACGGTTACGTTTCTTCGAGCACGATTGCCGGCAAGTTCACCGCCTGCGCTCTGTCAATTGGCGCCGGCAATTCGCTCGGTCCTGAAGACCCATCGCTTCAGATGGGCGCGGGAGTGGCTTCCTGGCTGGGCCGCATGTTCCATCTCCCGCGCAACAGCATGCGTTTGATCGCTCCGGTCGGCGCGGCAGCGGGCATTGCCGCGGCTTTCAACACGCCCATCAGCGGCGTGCTGTTCGTCATGGAGGAAGTGCTGGCCGATTGGAGCGCCACCGCTGTCGGCTCCATTGTCCTCGCGGCGGTTTCCTCCGTGGTCACTATGCGCATCTTTCTGGGCAGCCAGCCGCTGTTCCGCGTCCCGACTTTCCAGTTGACCAACTATTCCGAGCTTGTGGTCTACGCCGGTGTGGGTGTCGTCGGTGGCGCGGTTTCGGCTCTGTTCATCTGGCTCATTGAGCGCCTCAAGAAGCGCATCCATCATTTGGGCCCCTGGCGCCATTATGTGCTCCCGCCGCTGGCCGGATTGCTGACCGGCGTAGTCGGCTTGTGGTTCCCGCAGATCATGGGCGCGGGCTACGACGCGCTCAACAGCGCCTTGCACGGCCAGTTTACCTGGCAGCTTCTGCTCTTTATCGGGGTCGCCAAGCTGTTCGCCACCCTCATTGCCTTTTCGGCCGACACCCCGGGAGGGATGTTCGCGCCTGCGCTGTTTATCGGCGGCATGCTCGGCGGCGGTCTGGGAGGCATTGCGCACCGCTGGTGGCCCTACGGATCGGCCAATGCCGAAGCCTACATGCTGGTCGGGATGGGAGTCTTTTTCGCGGGCGTGTTTCGCACTCCCATTACCGCCATTTTCATGGTTTTCGAATCGAGTGCGAGCTACATGATCATTCTGCCCGCTATGGTCGCCAGCACGGCCTCGTACCTCATTTCGCGCAGGCTCCATCCGACGCCGTTCTTTAAGATGCTGGCCGAACTGGAAGGCGTGAATCTGCCCACCGCCGAAGAGAAACGCAGTTTTCAAATGCTGCACGTGGAAGACGCCATGCGTCCGCTGCCCGCACCCGAGGAGGTGCGCGCAGGTTTGCGCCTATATCCCGACGAGCCGCTCGACGCCGCACTGCGCATTCTCGCCCAGCAGCCGCGCATCCAAATCGTGAGCCGTCTGCGCCCGGACGAAGTGCTCGGCA
>JBOGMI010000370.1:0-1515 GCA_050746645.1 Bryobacteraceae bacterium
CTGCACCGAGATGCCGCGGATCGCGCGCGATCTGAAGCAGCGTCTCGGCGCTGATCCGGAAAAGCAAATCGTAGACGACCCTCTTGTTCTGCAGAGCGAGCGGCGCTAGCTCATGGGGCAGCGTGAAGACGACGTGTACGTAACGCGTGGGCAAAAGCTCGCGATTGCGTGCCTCTAACCAACGGTCGCGAGCGTTCGTCTGGCACTTTGGACAATGCCTATTGCGACAGGAGTTGAACGAGATGGCACGATATCCGCAGCCCGCGCACTCGTCGAGATGACCGCCGAGCGCAGCTGTGCGGCAGCGCTCGATGGCGGTCAACACTTTCAGATGTAGCCGGTTCAACCACGAACGGTTACGTTCGATGAAGTTTCGGCCGGCGCTGCGAACCAGATCGGCCACCTCCAGTGGCGGCCGGGGCATTTACTCGTCTTTGTGAGTTGCCAACGGGAGCTTGTCGAGCGGACTCGCGGTGGCGCTGAGGTGCAGTTTCGAAAGATGGAGGTAGATGGTGGTCTCTTCCAGATCACGATGACCGAGCAGGATCTGAATGGTGCGCAGATCCGCTCCGGCTTCGAGCAGATGCGTCGCGAAACAGTGCCGTAAGGTGTGCGGGTGAATGTCATCGCCGAGCCCTGCTCGTTTCGCCGCCTGGCTGCAAGCCTGCCAGATGACCTTGGCGCTGATGGGTTTCTTGCCGGTGTGCCAGCGATTACCAGGAAACAGCCACTCCTTAGGTTTTCCTCGAAGTCCACGCCAGTAGTGCCGCAACTCCTCCAACAGGTTCGGGCTGAGCATGACATCCCGGTCCTTGCGGCCCTTTCCACCCTTGACGTGAACGACCATGCGCTCGCTGTCGATGTCGTTGACTTTCAAATGAGCCAGTTCGGCGCGCCGCAACCCGGTAGCGTAGAGCGCCATCAGGAGCGTGCGGTAGAACGGAGTCGGAGCGGCATCGATGAGCCGCGCCACCTGTTCCGGACTCAGGATTTTGGGCAGCCGAAAGACCTTTCGGGGATACGGTGTTTCGGCAATCGACCAACCTTTTTTGAGCGTCGCGACAAAGAAGAAGCGAAGTGCTCCGGTTCGCTGGTTGACTGTGTTCGCCGCCAGCTTCCGTTCCCGGAACAAATAAGCTTGATATTCGCGAATGTGCTCCGGACCGAGCTGGTCCGGTGGACGTTTGAAGTACTGGGCGAAGTCCTCCACGGTTCGGACGTAGGTGCGTACAGTACTCTGGGAATAATTACGGCGCTCGAGTTCCTCGAGCATCATCTTTCGAAGATGGGTCACAGGGACCTCCTTGTGACCCAACACTATCCCAGCGTCAACCACTGCCGAATAACGCCCACGCGAAGCGTCTGCCGCTTCGGCTTCGTTCAAGTCGGCTTGTGTCCGCCGATCCGGGCCGGATGACGCCCCAGAGGGAAAGTTGCGTGTTGGCTGTCAAGTTGACGCAAAACGCGCTAGTCGGGCAGGTGCATCGGCGCAACCCGGATTGCGAACGGTAACCG
>JBOGMI010000371.1:0-1471 GCA_050746645.1 Bryobacteraceae bacterium
TGATATTGTTCGTAATCTGCACACCCTCGACTGGGCCAACGCCGCCTCCCCAAAACTGATCCGTCATACCATTTAGATCATATATAGTATTATGGTCAAAAATATAATCTTCACCAGTTCCACCAGAGGCGCTTGAGAACGAGCCTTCGCCGAAGCCGCCCACTCCCCATATTGGGACACCCACGGTCGAATAGATGAATCCATTTATATCCCAGATCAGATTATTGTAGGTGCGATATCGCTGACTCACGAAAGTAGGAACAGTGCCATTATCGTTGTTGACGTGACCGAGGACGCCCATACTTATCTGGTCGTGAGCGATGGTGTTGTTGGTTATATCAACGTCCTTAACTCCATAGGTATCTCCAGAGCCGGATTGGAAGAGAAACGGCAATCCATGATCTATGTCGGAAAAGCCGCCTAGGAATTGATTGCCGTCAAGCCAGTATCGCTCACCACCCTTTGACTCCAAGAGCTGTCGATTAGCATACCAATAACCATCGCTGGGAATTCCGGCATCCTGTGCATACCCGTTTGCAGCATCGTTCAGTTCGTTCATGGGCACGTGGAAGGTGTTCCGTTGGATCAAGTAGTCCCCCCGCCAATTATAACCGCTATTGTCAAAGTGCACAACAATTCCACTTCCACTAATGTAATTGTTGGCAATCTTCCAAGGTCCCGGCCCAACGCCACCAATAAGGCATTGGCAGCCTTCGCTATCAATGCCGTGGTAGACGGTTCCACGAGATATGCCGCCGGAAATGATCTGGCCGCCCGCATTCACCCGCACACAACCAAGCGGGGCCGCCGCTTCGTGGCCTTGCTTATCCACGGGAATCATGGGATCTCCCTCGTCGCAATAAGCATAAGCAGGAGAATGCTTCTGCGAGCCGCTCGTGGTTGTATAGCCGACCGTGCCCGCGCTCGCGGTCACCGACAGACCCTGAGGAGCAACAATTTTCAGATTGTCCCGCATGTCGAAATACACCGCGATTTCAGGCGTCGCAATGGAGGAATCCGGCCTCCCCGTCCAGGAAACGGTAAGCCTGTTTGGAAGCGTTGCCGGATTCGCAGCGCCATAATAAACAGTGGTTTGCGGCACGGTGAAGCTGGTCCTTCCGGCAGATCCGGATGGGGACTGAGAAGTCGAAATCGGCTGGTCGGGCTTATTCACTTTTCTGGGCCAAGCGTAACTGGCATGCCAGTAATCCAGGTTGTCCCAGTAAGAGTTCACGATAGCGACATCCATTCCGTTAAAGCCCATCATCTCGTAAACGCGATTCGAGCGCCCGTCCGGGCCATGAAACCAATCGCGGTCAAATATGATGTCGGAATTGTCGGAAGGAGTACCGAATAGAACCTTATGGGCTGCCGGATCGGAGGACAATTCCGTTGAAGGAATCCACGTCCACTCGATTCCCGTAAACCGGATGTGCGTGGAGTAGACATAAGGCGCCATGGAATAGATACC
>JBOGMI010000372.1:0-5631 GCA_050746645.1 Bryobacteraceae bacterium
CGGCTCGACCCTGCGCAAACGCTGCGACACGAGTAAACACTCTAACTTAGCGGTTCTTTCAGCACCACTGTCGATTTGTATTGCTGATTTCGCGCCGGCCGTGAGAATGTTAGATTTCGATAGCGTAGTATTACGGTCGTTTTCTGCGTCACAGAAAGCAAAGTGCCTCTCAATCCGCCCCAAACCCGCACCCTCAAGCCGTTCACCCTGTTGATGATTTCCGTTCTCATGGGAATTGTCTCCGGAATCGGCGCCGTCGTCTTCCGGGGGCTGATCGCCCTTTTCCATAATCTCTTCTTTCTGGGAAAACTTTCGATTGCCTACAACGCTAATGCTCACACACCGCCAAGCCCTTGGGGTCCGTTCGTCGTTTTCGTCCCAGTCGCCGGAGCCGTCGGAGTCGCATTCCTTGTAAAGAACTTCGCGCCCGAGGCCAAGGGCCACGGTGTACCGGAGGTGATGGACGCGATCTACTACCGCAAGGGAATTATTCGCCCGGTGGTTGCCGTGGTGAAATCGTTAGCCTCTGCATTGTCGATCGGCAGCGGTGGCTCCATCGGCCGCGAAGGGCCAATCATTCAAATTGGTTCCTCGTTTGGATCCACGCTCGGGCAGATTCTGCGTGTCCCCATCTGGCAGCGCATCACGCTGATTGCCGCGGGCGCCGGGGGTGGAATTGCCGCAACCTTCAACACGCCAATTGGTGGAGTTCTATTCGCAGCCGAACTCATGATGCACGAGGTCAGCGCGCGCACGCTCGTGCCGGTGGCGATTGCGACCGCCACTGCCACCTACATCGCCGGTTCTTCTTTGGGCCGCATCCTTTTATGGCGATTCCGGACATCGAGAGTTTCCAGTCCCAACTTCCGACACCGCTGCTTCTCTGTTCCTACGTGGTGCTAGGAGTCATTATGGGCGGAGTGTCCGCTTTGTTCATCAAATCGATATACGGATTCGAGGATATCTTAGAAAAGCGGTTAAAAGGCAATTACTATGTGCAGCACATGTCAGCAATGCTTGTCGTTGGCGTATGCATGTTTGGTTTGATGTCGTTCTTCGGCCATTACTACGTCGAGGGTGTCGGATATGCCACCATTCAGGACGTGCTTTCCGAACATGAGTATACGCTCACTTTTCTGCTGCTCCTGTTTGTGCTGAAGCTGTTTGTGACGGCACTTACTCTCAGTTCCGGCGCTTCGGGCGGAGTCTTCTCTCCTTCTCTGTTTCTCGGCGCCACGGTGGGAGCCGCATACGGGGTGGTGCTGAAGCATTTGTTCCCGGCCATCACGATCACTCCGCAGGCGTTCGCGGTAGTGGGGATGGCCGGCGCGGTCGGAGGCGTCACCGGAGCGGCAATGGCTTCCATCGTGATGATATTCGAGATGACGCTCGACTACAGCGTCATCGTGCCGCTCACAACCGTTGTAGCAATCAGTTATGCGGTGCGTAGGGCAATAACCAGGGACAGTATTTACACCCTCAAGTTGACTCTGCGCGGCGACAGAGTACCCGAAGCTATGCAGGCGGATATTCAAGTTCTGCGCCGGGCCGCGGAAATCATGGAGTCCGACCTTGCCGCTGTGGGCGCTCGCACTCCTCTTCGCGAATTCATTGAATCACTACTGGACGAATCGTCGCCCTATGCATATCTGGTCGTCGGAGATACCGGCATCGTGGCCGGAGTCGTTACTCGCGAGCGCCTGACCGCTCTGGAGCAACTTCCTGCCACCGCGGTTATAGGAGACGTGGCTTATAAAGATTATCTTCTGGTCAAGGAGGAGACTGTTTTCTTCGAAATCGTCAGGAGGATGAAGGCGACCAGAGCCTCCATGGTCCTGGTATCGGCTACCGACAGTCCTCCCCGGGCCGAAGCGGTTAAGGGCGTGATCACACGAGAAGAAATCATCGATTTCCTTGCTGCGGGGAGAGAACTGTTCTAATCCCTTCCAACGCGCCCCCCAGAGTTGCTTTTGCGTACGGATGCGTTCACTTTTCGCCTACAACAGCGTCACGTACCTTCAGGATATCTGCCATTTTGGCGAGATACCCATCGTGACGGCGGCAAGGCCCGCCATACTAAACGGATCGACTGGGATGATAGCGAAAACGTCGTCCAGGTAGCGCCGCCGCTTAACGGCAATTCCCTCATTGCGGCTGCGATGCCAGCCATGTGGGGCTTCGGGATCGCGAGTTGCGACGCTTCACCCCGCTGCGATTTGACAACTCCTTGACTTTGAATGCCTTTTCTTCTGCGGATGCCATACTAAAATAGGTTATGGAGCGTCCGCGAGACTCGCAAGTCGATTCCCTGCCTGCTATTACGCGAATTTCCCCACGGTGAAACTTCATGGCGCGCTTTTTGACGGACGCACGCGCAGCCGTAAAGTAACACGCACTCGGCGGCAATGAGGAATGCTCTGCACTTTTGGACGGCTGAGCGTTCTTCATGTTCAGCAACGAAACCATGAAAAGTGGTATGGATGAATCTGCGCAAAAAAGCGGCCCACCGCTAAGCCATCTTTCGCTCGAAGGATTGCACGGCAGCGTGGCCGTGCCCTCTAGCCGAGCAGGCTTCTGGCGGCAAATGGCTGCTTTCTTCGGTCCTGGCGTTCTGATCAGCGTGGCCTACATGGACCCGGGCAACTGGGGCACCGATTTGGCAGGCGGTGCCCAGTTCAAATACGGATTGCTGTGGGTGGTTGCTCTGGCCAGCCTGATGGCGATTTTCCTTCAAGTGATTGCAGCGCGGGTGGGCGTGGCGACCGGGCGCGACTTGGCCCAATGCTGTTACGATTGGTATCCCAAGTGGACGCGCATGCCGAACTGGCTGCTGGCGGAAATTGCGATTATCGCCTGCGACCTCGCCGAAGTCCTCGGCAGCGCGGTGGCGCTGAACTTGATGTTCCATATCGCCATTTTCTGGACCGTCATCATCACGGGGGCCGACGTGCTGCTGCTGCTGGCTCTCCAACGGTTTGGGATGCGAACGATTGAAGCGGTTGTGTTGCTGCTGGTGTTGACCATCTCCGTCTGTTACTACATTGAAATTTTCATCTTGCCGCAGACGCAGCTCAGTTTCCTGGAAATGGGCCGGGCAATGATCACACCTCACTTGAGTTCGGCTGGTATGGTTTATGTGGCCGTCGGCATCATCGGGGCGACGGTCATGCCGCACGCCTTATATTTGCACCCGGCACTGGTGCAGAGCCGGAAGTTCCAGAAGGACGATAAGTCCATCCGAAAAGCGATCCGCTTTAACACGATTGATGTCACCGCCAACCTGTCGGTTGCTTTCCTGGTCAACGCCGCCATCCTGGTGCTGGCGGCCCTCGTTTTCTACGGTAAGACCAGCGTCACCGCGGCGGGCGGCCAAGTGGTCCAGTTTAACGAATCCACGGACTGGATTCGCGCGGCCTACCTGACGCTGGCACCGCTGCTGGGTACGGTCGCCGCCAGCTTTCTTTTCGCCATTGCGCTGCTGGCCAGCGGCCAGAGTTCCACCGTCGTGGGCACGCTGGCTGGGCAAGTGGTGATGGAAGGTTTTATGCGCTGGCGGATTTCGCCCGCATTGCGCCGGATCATCACTCGTTCGCTGGCCATTATCCCCACCGTGATCTTCATCGGCATCCGTGGAGCCAATAGCATCAACGATCTGCTGGTCTTGAGTCAGGTGGTTCTGGCTCTGCAACTGCCATTCGCGATGGTGCCCCTGTTGCACTTTGCCAGTTCCCGCAAAAAAATGGGACAATGGCGGCTCGGGTGGTTTCTACTCATTGCCGGCTGGAGTTCGGCGTTGCTGATTACGGCTTTCGACTTCTACGGTCTGCCGGATGCGATAGAACAGGCTTGCCACGTCATCGGTGGAGGATGATTTCAAAAAAGCTGACGCATGTATAAAACGATCCTTGTGACGTTGGACGGCACATCAACGGACCGGGCCATCATTGAGCATGTCAAGCCGCTCGCGAAATGGGCGGATAGCCGCATTGTGCTCCTTCATGTCGCGGACGGCTGGGCGGCGCGGACCTACGGGTCGGATGCGATCAGCCGGGAAATCACCGAAGACACGGCCTATCTGGAAAAAATCCACGCCGAATTTCAATCCGAAGGCATTGAGACCAAAGCTGAACTGGCTTACGGCGATCCCGGTGACGAAATCGTCAAATGGGTGGAGCGAAAAGGTTGCGACTTGGTGGCGATGAGCACACACGGGCATGGTTTTCTCGCCGATTTACTTCTCGGCAGCGCGTCACGACACGTCCAACACCGGATAAGCGTACCGGTGCTTCTCTTGCGTGCGAAGTGAGCTATCATCAACAAAATACATCATTGCATAAAAAGTACCGTTACTAGTAGTCACTTCTTCGTGACGGTTGATGTAAAACATATTTTTGCCAGAAGCATCATACACAGCAGACAAAAAATAAAATGTCCGATCTTTCTCACGGGAGGATCCTGGTCACAGGCGGAGCTGGGTTCCTCGGCAGCGCTTTGATCTGGGAGCTTAACCACAACGGTGCCAACGATATTCTGGTTTCCGACTTCCTCGGCCAGGACGAAAATAAGTGGAAAAACCTGGCTTCTTTGCAGTTTGCCGACTATATCGAGGCCGACGATCTGCTCTTGAAGCTGGATATCACCCCCCAGAATTTTAGCGACATCACCGCCGTTTTTCACTTGGGCGCCTGCTCGTCTACCACCGAAAAGGACGGGGCCTATCTGATCCGCAACAACTTCGAGTACACCAAGGCGCTCGCCAATTTCGCCTTGGAGGGCGGACGGCGGTTCGTCTACGCCTCTTCCGCGGCGACCTACGGCAACATCGCCGCCGGCCTGCCCGAGACCGTCACTCTCTCCAGCCTCCGCCCGCTGAATATGTACGGATATTCCAAGCATCTGTTCGATCTGTACGCCGAGCGCTCGGGCATGCTGCCGCTCATCACGGGCCTGAAATTTTTCAATGTCTTCGGCCCCAATGAGTGGCACAAGGGCGACATGTGCAGCGTGGCGTTCAAGGGCTTTCAGCAGATCGAGCGCCAGGGCCGCGTCTCGCTGTTTAAGAGCTACCGCCCGGAATTTCCGGACGGCGGACAGCGCCGCGACTTTATGTACGTGAAGGATGCGGTAGCGGCGACGGTTTTCCTCGCCGAGCGCGCGAGCGGCGGAGGGATCTACAACATTGGCTCGGGCGAACCCAATACGTTCGAGTCCCTGGCCCATGCGATTTTCGACGCTCTGCGCCAGGAGCCCCATATCGAGTACATCGACATGCCGCTCGGGCTGCGCGATAAATACCAGTACTTCACTTGCGCGCATGTCGCCAAGCTGCGATCGGCGGGTTTCCGGCAGCGGATGACGCCGCTCAAGGAAGCCGTGAAGGATTACGTGCGGAATTATTTGGTTTCGGGCACGCGTCTCGGCGACGAGGCCAAAGTGCTAGGCCGCAGCGAGTCCGCGTAAATTCCAGCCGCAGATCCGGCTGCTTTCGAGTGCGCCGCCCTGGGCGCCTCTCCAGTGGGTCTCCAGGCTAATCAAGCCCGCGTATCGATCTTCGAGGAGCGCCTGGATCTGCTCCTTCCAGGGGACGCGGCGCGTGCCGAGCGGACCCCAAACCGCGCTGCCGTTTTCCAT
>JBOGMI010000373.1:0-9408 GCA_050746645.1 Bryobacteraceae bacterium
ATCAACGCGTCGAGTTAATCAAGTTCAATCTCTTCGACAATGCCGGAACGTATAAGGACTACATCAACGGGCGCGATGGAGTGGGAGGGCCAGCGCTGAAGACATGGCCGGAGATGCGTTTGAAACCAGGCGATCCGAACTATAAGGACGTCGGAGGAGACGGTCCGCAAGTGTGCAAAGGCGAGCTGATTCGGTTCCGCAACGTCACCGGCATCTGCAACGACATCGTGAATCCCGCGATGGGCTCTACTGGGCAGTTGTTTGCGCGGAACGTCGAATTTGAGACTACTTTCCCCGAATCGAACCCGGATCCGCTCACCCGCAACCGGCACGGCAGCCGGTTGTCGCTGCTCCAGCCGGATCCGCAGGTCATCAGCCGGCGGCTCTTTACCCGCGTACAGTCCAACCCGGCGGCCTGCCGGGACGGTTTTGGTCTGCCGAACGATTCGAAGGATGCCCATTGCGATTACAAGAAAGCGAATTTCTTCAATGTGCTTGCCGCGTATTGGATTCAATGGATGACCCACGACTGGTTCTCCCATCTTGAGGAAGGCCACAACCAGGACCAGTACATGAAGGTAGGATGCGAAACGAAACTGGTGAATAACGTTCCGCAGCCGCTCACAGCCGAGGATGTCCGTAAACTTGGCTGCAGGCCTGACGACCGGATGGACAAAGGCTATGTCGCTCAGTATTCCGCTCCCGCAACATTTTCAAAAGGCGGAAAAACGTATCTGACCCGTGCGCCGGAGACCATGGCCAACACGAACACGGCGTGGTGGGATGCGTCGCAAATGTACGGCTACGATGCCGTTTCACGGAAGCGCGTGAAGCGCGATCCAAAGGACCCGGCCAAATTCCTGCTGATCCCCGTTGCCGGACAGCCCGGTCCGGGTTATTTGCCGCTTCTCGGTCCGAAGGATCCTATGAATCCGGAATGGCTTGGGCAGGACGCAACCGCATTTCCGGATAACTGGAGCATCGGCCTCAGCTTCTTCAGCAATCTATTCGCGCGCGAACACAATTCATTTGTCGCCGAATTCCGAAGAGTCTCTGCCCAAACGCCGAATGCCGATTGCGGGCTGCGCGATCCCGCGGACCCCAAACGCATCATCCGTTACAAGGACGTCACACCGGACGAACTCTTCGAAGTGGGCCGCCTGGTAGTAGCGGCGGAAATCGCGAAGATCCACACCATCGAATGGACCCCGCAGTTGCTCTATGACGAGCCGCTTTATAAAGCCATGAACGCCAATTGGAACGGCCTTCTGGGAGAAGATGGCGGCGAGGTTTCCAAGGCCCTGAGCAACATTGTCGCCGCGAATTTCGGCAAATCCAAGGACGTTGTGAAAGCCTCGCAATGGTATTCGGTCTTCGCTTCCGGTCCGGGCATTTTCGGGCTGGGCAGCAAGGTTCACGGCTACGACATCACCAATCCCAAATACACGAATGGCGGCATTAACCATTTCGGTTCCCCGTTTAATTTTCCTGAGGAATTTGTGAGCGTTTACCGGCTGCATCAGCTGGTGCCCGATCTGCTCGAATACCGCGAGTTGAGTAATCCGAACAAAATCGTCAGCAAAATTGCGGTCGTGAACACGTTCCAGGCGAAGGCAACTCCTTACATGCATTCGCGCGGGATGGCGAATTGGGCCCTCACGCTCGGCCGGCAGCGGCTGGGCGCGCTCACCTTTCACAACTCGCCGCTGTTCTTGCAGAACCTGAAGATCGGCCGCCTGAACAGCAAGACGCAGCAGATTGACGTGGCGGCTTTGGACATTATTCGCGACCGCGAGCGCGGTGTTCCTCGTTTCAACGAATTTCGCCGCCAATATGGATTGCGCCAGTTGACTAGCTTCGACGACTTCATGGATCACTCGCTGCCTGCAAACTCGCCGGAACGCCGCGACCAGGAAGATATGGTGAGGACCCTGCGGGAACTCTACGGGCAGCACGTCTGCGACGCATCAAGAGTCATCACCGACGCGCAGCGCAACGAGGACGGTACACCCATCAACGACTGTCTCGGTCACCCGGACGGCAGCTTGATCGACAACATCGAAGATGTCGACACGGTTGTTGGCTATCTGTGCGAATCGACCCGGCCTCACGGCTTCGCCATCTCCGAAACTCAGTTTGTCGTGTTCATCCTGAACGCATCTCGCAGGCTCTTCAGCGACCGTTTTTTCACTTCGTCGTTCCGGCCGGAGTTCTACACCACTCTCGGCGTGAATTGGGTAATGCACAACGGCCCCGGTCCGGAAATGATGGAACGCGGAATGCCGAACGGCCACAAACAGCCGGTCTCTCCGTTGAAGCGCGTTCTGTTGCGAAATATACCCGAACTCGCTACGGAATTGGGTCCCGTGGTGAATGCCTTCGATCCCTGGGCGCGGAATCGCGGCAAATACTACAGCCTGGCATGGAAGCCGCGGCCCGGCGCCGAATCGGACGACGCGTTCCAAAACAAATAATCCGTCTCTCCGCCTATCTCACTTCATCAGCAAGGAACTGCTCATGCCAGATCTGGTTGTGAATAATTGGTTTGGTGACCTCACTTCCCGTCCGAGCGCAATCGCAGAAGCACATTCGCTTCAGGACATTGTCGCCGTCTTGAAAGACCCCGGGAAATACCCCTCGCCCATCCGCGCGGTGGGTTCGAACCACTCCACTACACCATGCGGGGTGGTGAACGGCGGCACTATCATCAAAATGAAGATGAATCGTATCCTCAATATCGGATCCGACTCGCTGACAGTCGAAGCCGGTGCGATTCTTATCGATCTGGCCAAGCAATTAGAAGCCCGCGGGCTGCAGTTCTACGTGAATACCGAGATTGGGAACCTCTCGGCCGGAAGCGCCGCTTGCGCCGGAACCAAAGATTCCTCCATGCCGGGTGAATACGGGCAAGTGGGTTCCTATATCACGGGCATCAAAATGGTGCTGCCCGGCGGAGACCTTCTGGAAGTAACAGAAGACAAGAACCCGGAGCTGATGCAGCAGATACGGTCCAGTTATGGAACGTTTGGCATCATCTATGAGGTGACGTACAGGGTCAGACCCCTGATCCCTCTCGCCGTCCATCACAAGACCTACAGCCTGGAAGAATTTGTCGCCGAATTGCCCAATCTGAAGACTCTTGGCTACTCCATGATGTTTTACATATTCCCGTTCGACGACAAAATCACCGTGGAGTTCCGGAGATACAACCCGAATGCAACGGGCGAGCCAAACCGGACCGCCTGGGCGCTGCGCAATCATATCTGGGGAACGTCGGGGCCAAAACTCGCTCACGACATTGACAAACTTTTTCCTGACTCCACGATTCGTTACGGAGTTCTCGACAAATTTAATGCGCTCTGGCGGTTCCAGCTTGAAAACCTCGTGACGAGCGACAACACACGCGCGTGCGACCAGATCATTCGTTATCCCACGGTCTCAAATGACAGCCGGTACACGTTCAGCCTGTTCGCCTTTCCGGAAGAGCACTATCCAGAGACGCTCAAAGCGTTCTTTCAGTTTTCCAAAGACTATTACTGGCAGAAAGGTTATCGAGTCGATCTGTTAGACGTCGGCTACTGGATTTCACAGGACCAAAAGGCACTGCTGTCCTATTCCTGGTCGGGGCCCGTAATGACAATCGATCCGGTTTCC
This sequence comes from Bryobacteraceae bacterium, assembly GCA_050746645.1. GTDB lineage: Bacteria > Acidobacteriota > Terriglobia > Bryobacterales > Bryobacteraceae > Bog-105. Next base: position 3,655 of record JBOGMI010000373.1, read on the forward strand.
ACCGGCGGCTCCGGTTGGTCCGAGTTTTTGGGCGCTTACAACCAGTTTTGCAGTGAACAAAACGGCAAACCACTGCTCAACCAAACACCGGGGCTAACTCCTGCAATTTTGCAAAAGGCCTTTGGAGACCGTCTGCAGCTATTTGCCAAAACGCGGCAGAGCTACGACCCGGGAGGCCGGCTCCTTACCGACTATTTCAAAGCGCTGTTAGGCGAATAGCTATTCTTTGTCGTCTGTTTATCCAGCACTCATTTCACCGTGTCGATACTCATGCGCCGAACGCAAAAAGCATCATAAGGAGCTAATCCGGAAAAGAGTAGTATCATGCCGCGGCGATTCATCCACTTAGACGGCAGACGGTATCCGTGCGTGTGACCAAGGCCCCAGTGTTCCGTGTGAAACGCCGTAGACCAAGGCCCCCACGGCTCGGGAGCATCGTAAATGCCCCAACCTCCTTGCTGGTTGTAAGCGAGGGCGAGCAGATACCGCTTCAGAAAGCGATCGTAGACGGCATCCACGCGCCCGCAGTGGCGCGGATAGCGAAAAACTTCGCCGCGCTGATTGATATCGGAGATCCAGACCGGATGGCCCTGCTTGTCGAGAGATTCGAAGAACTGCCAGGCGCTTCGGTCGCGAATCCGGTCCTTTGGAACTCTCGCCAGCAATAGCGAGTCGTCACTTCGATAAGCGCTTGGACCATCCTGCGAGTAGGTGTACACATACTGATCCCGCGCACCCTTATAATTCCTGCCAAAGTTCAAAAAAGACGGAGAGCCAAAGCTGGTTTTGAAGCGGAATCCCCACTGCCAGGTCTTGCCATGGTCTTTCGACCACGCAAGCTGGGCGTCGTGCGCATTGCGCACCCAAAGATAGAGAACGCCATCCACCATCAGCATGCCGCTCGCTTTGAGCCCTTTGGAGCCATCTCCAGTGCGTTCGCCGGTTTCGGAACGAATATTGACCCCGTGAAAATGATTTGGTGAGCCCTCAATCCGCGCGAATCCCTGGCTTAACTTCTTCCCGGTCTTCGGATCGAAGCCCTCTCCATCACCGTATGCCGTATATTGCCGATCATCGTCGCCCCAGGTGATGGGCCAGTTGTCGCTGCCGATTGCTTTGCGAACGATGGTTTTCGCATCGGCGAAGTGAATGGCGCGAATGGCAGTGCTGGGTGGATACGGTGCTTTCTCGGTAACCGCTTCAACGATTGGCCGCAAAATATAGTTAACGATAGGCGGCCAAAATGGCGCGCCATGCTGCCCAGGGTCCAAAACCTGGCCATTTCGAACCACAATCAAATCCAGACTGGGAATGACCGCGAGTAACTGATGGCCCGCGCCGGCACCGCCGAACGCATCCTTCGGAACGCCTTTCCAGCCGCCATTGGTGTTGATCCACCAGCCCAGGGCGGAGGCAGGAGCATCTTGATCTTTGGGTCCGTTCGGGAGCGGTGTATTCGCATAAGCCAATGCCCGGTCCACCCATTGCCGCGCGACTAACTGTCTGTGGCCCCATTTACCGCGATCGAGCATCAGCAGACCGATCTTTGCCGCTGCCCTGGGCGTGAACGCGGCGCCGCCCCAATTCGCATACAGGTTCAGTCCATCGGTCTTGTAAGCGCGTCCATATCCAATGAACCAGTCGGAGTCTCGAATCCCGAGCGGCCGCATAATGCGGCTTTCGAGCAGAGTCTTGACATCGGGCAGCGCCGTCCCTCGCAGGCTGGCAGTCACCGCATAGGACAGCGCCGCCATCCCCGGATTGCTATAGGCGAAGCCTGTTCCCGGCTTGAACAATACGGGGGCCTGCCGGATGGCGATCGTGAATGGATTGGGATCACGGCGCCAGAATGCTCCTTTCCAGCCGGTCAGCTTGCTATGCGGCAAACCATCCTGCTCGGCGTCTTCAATACCGGAGGTGTGGGTAGCGAGTTCGCGAACGGTGATGCGCGCCTTTACCGGATCGTCCTTCCAAAGCGGGATGTACTTCGATGCGAGATCGTCCGGCCGGATGCGGCCGTCATTCATCGCAACCAGGAGGGACATCCCTCCAATCAACGCTTTGGCGAGCGACGCGGTCCCTTGCCGCTTTTCGGGACCGTTCCCGGGCGCATACCATTCGAGAACGATCTTGCCATGGCGCACAATGAGCAGCGCCCTTGTCCCGCGATGCGCAAGCTCGTGCTGAACCGCTTCGAGTTTGGCCGGATTAAAACCGGCCGTGCTTGGTGCGATCGTCTGCCAATTCCATGGCGGTCCTGCCGATTCCAGCGCAAACAAGTGGAGCGGCAGAGCCGTCACGGTCGCCAGCGCGGCGAGCGAAGTCCAACCTTTCACATGAAATCTATATCACGATGTCGTGGAATAGCTCTTTGGAGGCTGCTGAAAAAGTCCCGTGCAAACCGCTCTCTGGCGGTCGCGGCTCTGTAACTATCTGAAAACACGCGATGCCGAGCCCTGCGCGCAAGCAAGCGGTTTTTTGACATTTTTCAGCACCGGTATTCGACATTTCCGTCGCGGACCCCGCCGCCGGTCCCGTCGTGCAGTAAGGTTGTTCCAGGATTGATCCTGCCAGGTGAACAGACCTGCGATTCAATGGCGCTCATCTCAGCGCACAGCCAAATCGAGCGGAAGATCGGTGATGTCTTTCAGCCGTTCCCCTTCCACCATCATCTTCATCAGGAAGACCGAATCTTCGATACGACGCCTTTTCACGCTACTCAGCAGTTCAGGTAGTGCAAAATGATACACGCAGTCGATATCGCCGCTTCCCAATGCAAGTGAAGCGAGACGGCTCGGCAGCGGCTCACCCGTCACAACCGCGGCATAAGGAACTCCGCCGTTTCCGCTCCGAATTAAGCTTAGGGCCTCGGAACGGTCACTTCCCAGTGTCCATTTGCAAGAAATGCTGGCGTGGACGATCCGGAGCTTGTTCTGACGCTTCCGAACTCCCGAACACAGAGCGCCCCTTTCGTTAACCAACAACTGTTTCCGATCGATGACCTCATCAGGCTCGCGCTCTCGCACAACGAATACATCGGGAGCAATGACGTCACCGGGGAGGACTGCAATCTCGGCATCCTGCGCCTTCAGATCCCGTTTCCGCCAACTGAGAGTCTTCAGCCTGGAGAAACTTGTTTCCATGAAAGATCGCGTGATCTGCTCAAACTTGTCCCCGGAAGTCCCGCGCGCTAGGCAGCTACGGCTCTTCGCCCTTTCTTGAATCTGGTCGAATATGCTTTGAGCGATCGCAACACTCGTGGCGCTATCGCCATCAGCGTTCGAAGGGAATTGGTTGGGAATGCCTTTTTTGGGTATCTCCCGCCCGGTGATGCATAGAACACCGCCCTTGAGGAGTGCCGCGTGAAAGCTCTTTCTTGCCTCTCGGAATACCGCAGGTTGATTGGATATATTGCCGGATCTCGCCATGGTCCGTCTCCTGTTTTCAAGTCGTGGTCGCGGCAAGCTTTCTTAGCTCGTCGGTGATCCCGTCCGCAATATACTGCACGTCTGACGCCATCGGGACTGCCGTCAGCCACAGGTGAATCGAACGAGCGCCCACCGTTAACTCAGCCCGGTGGATCATCCTTCCCCGTTCGCGCAGCGACTTCCAATTGTCCGGCGAACATGGATAAGCGAGACAGGTGATCACTCGCGGCGTACGGGCTAAATTTGCATATGCCAAGGCCTGGAGCAAATCATTCCGGTGCTGTTCGCGCATCTCTTCTTCAATGTTGATCCACGAACGCCGCTGTAGCTCCTCCCAATGCCGCTTATATTTCGCATCCACGATGAGCGTGGTGGATGCCCACTCCAGCCAGATATCCGGTACTAGCGATTTCTGAGAGCCAAGGTACGGCGGTTCCCAGTTTATCGCGTGCACCGTTTCCCGTTTTCGTCCGACGCGAATCTGAGCACCCGTCCGCCGTGCCACGACTTGAAATATCGACTCAATCCAGGCCTCGAAGAACGTATCCATCGGCATCACCCAAGGAATGCCTTCGAGATCGCTTAACCCCGCAAGACCGCGTTCTTCAATGGTCCACTCTATCGCTTGAACTCCATTTAGGAACGGTTCTGTCCGCATGGGACGCTGCAGCCAGACACCAAGCGTCGTCGCAGAAGGTACGTATGCCGGAACCATCTGAACTCTGCGCAACACTTGTTCAGCGAATTCAATCAATCTATGGACAAAAGCCCCATGTTCCTTTTGTGCCTCCAGTGCGCGCAATTGCCGCTCTACCGCATGCCGGATCGCACCTTTCAGTAATCGGTCGTCGCGTAAGTCAGGAAACGTGCACGGAATCGATAGGACATTCGCGCGGCTTAAGCTCCTGGCTGCATACGCAGCCCAGTGCACCGTGCCACGTGGTGCCTGGCGCATCTCCGTCGGCAGTTCGAATCGGCGCTCTAGCGAATCAAGCAGCACCTTCAATCTCGCCAGGATCATGAACGACAGCACCCAAACCGGAACGCGGCGCTCCGAGCGGCGCAGCAGCGGGAGCCGAAGGGGATTAGGACTAACCTTCCACCCCATCTCCGCCAGCATTGGACCGATACCCGCCCATGGAAACCTGGGCTGAACAACAAGCCCGTAATCCGCACGGGCAGTCGTCGGCGAAATGAGAGGGATCGCCCCGACGGCATTTCCTGAACGGATCAGCAGATGCAAGTCAGTTCCGTCGTAATCGCGATCAATCTGAACATTGAGCAGCGCCATCAGCGAGCGATTCTGTGTAATGAACTGCTCAGCTAACCTAGCAGCCCGGGCCGCCAGCGTTTGTGGATCGCCCAGCCGCCTCAGTTGAAAGAAATCAATCGCAGATCGCCGCGCTGCAGAATGGTCTTCGACTTCGAGGCAGATCTCGTTCGCTCGCGGAGGTAAGCCGAGCGGTGCGGGCGTCGTGCGTCTTGTACGAGCACGCCTCACAGGCTTCGCAGCCATTGCAGGTAACCGCGGATTGGTTCTGCAAACCCGCCGACGTATCCTTGCGCCAGGTACTCTTCGAGCAGCGGAAGCAAGTCCACGCGAAGCTTCTGCTTCGCACGCGCCTCGTCTAATTCCAGAAAATATGAGTGGCCCGGCACTAGTGGGAAGGCATCTTCCGTCGCGTGCTCGATGAAAATCGCAACCAAGTCCTTGAACGCCCGCTGCATGATTGCGCAGCCGTATTGCTCAACGACGCTCATGCGCGGCCACAGTGAGACGAATGCGAAGCGCCGCCGAACCGCAACGTCAACGATCGCAATGCTTCGGTCCGCGCTGTTCATCGTGCCGAGTATGTGCAGGTTCTTCGGCAAAAAGAATGTGCGCTGAAACGGTTGACCGAAATCATAAGGAAGATCAATCTTGCGGTCATTCTTCGCCGAGGCCTCCAACAAGAAAATCGCCTCGCCCAGGATTTTCGCCAAATCAGCACGGTTAATCTCGTCGATATGCAGAAGATAGTTGTGCTCGGGATCGGAGAGAGCCTGAGCAGCGCTTTCCATCAAAGCTCCCGGAGAAGGAGTAAATCGAAGTCCCAGGTCGCCACTTGTTGTTGCGGGCGTTAGCCCGCCTATAAAGTTTTCGTAGGTCGTATTGGGATGGAACTGGATGCTTCGCCCTCTGTTCGCATATTCTTCTTCAAGAAGCTCAGTGGCCATCATCGTCTTTCCGGTGCCGGGCGGCCCCTGCACGACGACGTATCGCCTGGTTGCAAGCAGATCGGCTACTTGGGAGCGCTCAACCGCTGGCATCAAATAGTCGAACCAA
>JBOGMI010000374.1:0-1309 GCA_050746645.1 Bryobacteraceae bacterium
CGGAACGTTCGCGGCTGAGCGCCGACAGTTGCCCGAGCGTAACCGGATGATCGGAGCCAACGCAAAAGATACACGGAATCTGCATCGCTTCATGAGGGCTTGCTCGCTGCACGCCGCCAAAGAACATTTTGGCAACTGCCGCAGCTAAACCCGCCGATCCGGCATAGAGAACGCGGCGGCCGAAGCGAAAAGTGGCCGCGACGATCGCATCCAGATCTCCGTCGCAGACGGCCTCTACCGAAATGAATCGCTGCCCGCTCTCGATGGCGCGTTCGAGAGCGTCGGAGGCGAGGTGAACGCAATCGCCGAGCCCTTGCGCGCGCAGCCGGTCCGCAATGTCGATCGGCTGCCAGCCCGCATCTCCTTCCAGGTGGAGCTGGCCGTTCCGAATCAGACGTCCGAGGCTGGGGAATGCCGGTGTGATGATGGCGAAGTCGCAGCCAAATGCCTCCAGAGCAATTGCGATCTCGGCTCCGACGTTGCCGCGCAGGGTGGAGTCGATCTTCTTAAGAACGGTTGCGGGATCGAGCGCTGCCAGTCGCGAGGCTGCTTCGCGAATGCGCTCCCGCGCTGCCCAGATATCCAGATCGCGGCTTTCGGTGCTGAGCGCAACGACGTCGTGTGAGGCAGGCGATTCCTTTTTGATGCAGACAATCGATCGTGCGCCGCGCAGCGTAAAGGGAGCAGCGGCATCGCAGGCCCCGGTGAGGTCGTCCGCAATGAGCGCGCAGCGCGGTGCGGTTTTCTGGATCACCGGTATCTCGACAACTTTCATTATCGTTCGAAGCCGTTCGATCCGGTCCGGCATCTAAAGCAGCGATATGGAAACACGAATTTTAGGAGCGAAAGGGCTCAGCGTCTCGGCACTGGGCCTGGGCTGTATGGGGATGTCGGAGTTTTACGGGTCCGCCGACGATACCGAATCGATCGCGGTCATGCACCGCGCCATCGATCTGGGCATGACGTTTTTCGACACCGCCGATGTCTACGGCGTCGGCCGGAATGAAGAGCTGGTCGGGCGGGCGCTGCGGGGGCGCCGCGACCAAGTGATTCTGGCCACTAAATTCGGAAATGTTCGCGCTGCCGAGGGAGCTTTTCAAGGGATTAGCGGAAAACCCGAATATGTCCGTTCCGCCTGCGATGCCAGTCTGCGGCGGCTGGGTGTCGATCGCATTGATCTCTACTACCAGCATCGTGTCGATCCGGATACTCCCATCGAAGACACCGTCGGCGCGATGGCCGATCTGGTCCGGCAAGGCAAAATACGATATTTAGGTCTCTCCGAAGCGGGGCCGCAGACGATTCGGCG
>JBOGMI010000375.1:0-6342 GCA_050746645.1 Bryobacteraceae bacterium
CAGCCTGAAGTCGCCGTAGTTGACGAAGGCATCGGCGGCAACCGCATTCTGCACGATGCCTCGGGAAACGTCGCTTTCGGGGTTAATGCGCTTTCGCGATTCGACCGCGATGCACTCGCGGAACCGGGCGTGAAATACGTCATCGTGCTCGAAGGGATCAACGATATCGGGCATGCAGGCTCGTCGGCGCCAATGTCACAGTATGTAAGCGCCGCCGATATCATTGCCGGGCTCAAACAGCTTATCGCGCGGGCCCACGAACACGGGTTGAAGGTCTTCGGCGCCACGCTCACTCCATTTGCGGGCACCATTTATTCGGGCTACTTCAGCCCCAAGAAGGAAGTAGAGCGCGAAGCCGTAAACAAATGGATTCGGAGCAGTCACGCTTTCGATGGCGTCATCGATTTCGACAAAGCCGTCCGCGACCCGAAGCATCCCGACCGTATGCTGCCGAAGTACGACAGTGGCGATCATCTGCATCCGAACGACGCAGGGTACAAAGCGATGGCGAAGGCGATTAATCTGGCCTGGTTTCGTTGATTCTCCGCGGCTTTCGTTTGGCCGCGAAGATTTTGAACAGGACCAGCAGCCCCAATCCGCTGAGCATCAGTGTGGCCGGCTCGGGCACCGGCTCGGGATCGGAAAGGCTGGTAACCGCCGGAATTAATTCAACAGCGTACTGCTCGCCGTTCTGTATCCCCATGGCCGCAATCTCGCCCGCGTCGTCGATAGCGTAAGCGTAGTCGATGGTCCAATCCGATCCAAAGGGCAGCAGATTGTTGAGATCGATCATCACGCCGTTGGTGAACAGGAAGGCGTGTTCGGCGGTATCGCCGGCCAAATAGGAATAGCCGACGATATCGCCGCTGCTGTCGATTCCGTAGGCGTAACTCTGCGCTCCCCCAAGCGTGCCCAGATCGACGGGCGATCCGCTCCTGCGTACTTCGGGACGTGCGTCGCTCACGGACAGATGCTCCGCCTTTCTTGCAGGAGTTCGACCAGCTCATCGACTTCATTGCGACCAAGCTGGAACATTTTAGTATTGAGCAGCGCGACGATCGCTTGTTTCGGTGAGCCTTCAAAAAAAGTTTCTATCAATACCCTCAGGGCACCGTTGGCGGCCACGTCGCCCGGGATAACGGACGCATAGACGTATCTCAGGTCTTCTCCGTATGCCGAACCCAACCTTTTCGTTCCAGAATTCGCAATATGGTTCGGACCGTCGAATAACTCGGGGAATCAGCAAGACTCTGCTGAATTTCCTGCCCGCTTGCGAAACCTCGCTTATATAGGACGCACATAATTTGGCGTTCGCGGCGGCTGAAATCGGCATCGATACAGATGCTATCGGAGCGTGGATTCGCGTTGGCTCCGATTCGTACTCGGTTCCGTCGAGCTTGCCTCATTTCTTCCAGGTCCGAATCCAGCGCCGTGGACTAATTGCGGAGCGCGGCGTTGTTTCGCACCGCTTGGACCACTTTACGAATCGCCCTTACGATGATCTCCGGCTCATCGATGATCACCATGTGCGTGCTGTTGTGGGCAATGAGCTGCTCGCTATCGTGGGACAGCATAAGCAGCTTACGCTGTAGTTGGGCGTACGCCGGCGAATCGTATGTAGTGCTGATTACCACAAGCGGTCTATTCCCAAGCGGAAATAGCAATCCTTTATCCGCCAGATTGACTTCGGAAAAACACTCGGCGGCCATCGCAGGTGTCGGCCGCACGGAGTGGATCGACAGCGCCCACTGGTGAAGTTGTTGATCGCGCTCAGGAAGCCTGCTGAAATTGCGATCATCTTCGAGGCCCAGCGTAATTGGCGCTTTGGAAATCAGAATTGGCGGGCTGTCCACATTGGCCCAGTGTTGCGAACTCTTCGGTGTCTTCGTATGGCCGTCGGTATTGATAAACGCGTGATCCACGATAACCATTCCCGCAACTTCGTTCGGATATAGGCGCGCGTATAGCCTGGCGATCAATGCGCCGATGGAAAATCCGACCGCGATGTAGGGACCGCGTATCCCGGCGTTCTTCAGCAGAGTGTGCAGCTCCTTCGCTCGGCCCGTACAAGTCGGATGATCATCCGCTTTGATTCTGTCGCTCCATGCCCTTCCAGACGGATCGTAAGTGCAAATACGCGTAAACTGTGCGACTTTCGGCTGCACCAAGCCCCAATCGAAAGAAAAACCTCCGCCGGTGGCTACAACAGTAGGGCTGCCCTGACCGGTGCAGTAAATGTGGACTCGATAACCGCCATCATCGACGAGTTTCCCAAGCGGCGGGGGTTCAGGCATGCGTGAAGCAGGTCGGGCAATTGGAGCCAAACACACGACCAGCAGACTCCCAATACCTCTGCGGAGCAGCCGAATCGTCAACGCAATGCCCTCATCGGATCGATCCGTGCGGCACGGCGCGCGGGGATGTAGCTGGCTGCAAGCGCCACCAGAAGGAATAAAAGTGCCGCGCCACCGAAAGCCATCGGATCGGTAGCGCTCACACGGAACAGTAAGCTATTCATGAGCCGCGTCAGCGCCAGCGCGCCGAGAACGCCGAGCGCCATTCCGGCCGATGTGAGAGCAAGCCCGCGGCCGACAACCGATCGCAGAATGTCGCCTGTTTGTGCACCGAGCGCGCGGCGGATGCCAAATTCGCGGGTGCGCTGCATCACCGAATAGGCGATCGTGCCATAAATCCCTACCAACGCAAGAAGCAACGCCACACCGGCAAATGAACCCAGCAGCAACAGCGTCAGCCGTTGCTGGCCGACCGAGGATTCCATTACTTCATCCATCGTTTTGACGTTGGAAATCGGCTGCTCGCGGTCGATCGCTAGAACCTGACGCCGGATCGCATTCAGAAATTGCAACGGCTCTCCCGCTGTCCGAACCAACAGGTCCGCCGTTTGCAGCGGCTGTACCCGATCCGGGAGATAGAGTTCCGGGTGGATGCTCTGCGCAAGCCCGGATTCATGCACATTGGCGACTATGCCGACCACCTTCCACGGATTCGAACGGTGATTGCCGGTGAGAATCTCCTCGCCAATGGGATTTTGTCCGCGCGGATAATCCGGCCAGAATCGGCGGGCAAAGCTTTCGTTGATAATCATTACGAGCGGCGCATGGGCGGCGTTGTCGGCAGCCGTAAATTCGCGGCCGCGTAGCAGAGGAATGCCCGCCGTCCGGAAATAGCCCGGCGTGATGCTTTGCAGTTGCACTTGCGGACGCCGGGTGATCGGTCACTTGAACACCGGTCACGTATTTCGGTGACATGGGAAGGGTTAATACGGCCGCCGCGCTCTGCACATCTGGTAAAGCATTCACACGACGGATCAGTTCCCGGAAAAATGCGTTCTTCTTTGGACCTGTGTTGTACCGGTCCGGCGGAAGAGCGATCTGCATGGTCAGCAGGTGATGAGATTGGAAGCCTGAGTTGACTCTATGCAGGCGAACCAAGGTTTCCATCAGAAGCGACGCGCCGATCAACAGGATCATGGATAGCGCGATCTGGCCAATAACAAGCAGACTGCGCGGCTTTATGCCGAAGGACATTCGCCGCGCGGAAGTTTGGCCTCCCGATTCGTCGCGCTCCCGTAGCATGTTCGCGAGATTCGGGCGGGATGCCTGGATGGAAGGAAAAAGTCCGAAGAAAATTCCGGCACCCGCCGCGAGCGCCACGGTAAAGGCCAAAACGATGCTGTCGAGATGGATATCGGAAGCACGCGGCAAAGAGAGCAGGCTCGATGCCTTGAATACGGCCAAACTCCATTTTGCTAGCAGCACGCCTGCTAATGCGCCGGCAAATGAAAGCAAGAGACTCTCGGTCAATAGCTGCCGAATCAGCCGCCCGCGCCCGGCGCCAAGGGCGGCTCGAATCGCAAATTCGTGAGAGCGGGAGGCAGCCCTCCCGAGCAACAGGCTCGCCACATTGGCGCAGGCGATCAGCAACACAAAACCGACCGCGCCAAATAGCAGCCAAAGCATCAGGCGAACTTTCTCGACCATCTGAGCCTTCAGTGGCATCGCGCGAAGAGTAATATCGGTATCCGAATCCGCGGGATGGGCATTCTCATACTGACGGTTCAGAACACTCAACTCGGCATTCGCTTGCTTGAGGCTTACGTTCGGTTTCAAGCGCCCCAGGCCAACCAGGACTGAGGCCCGCCGCCAAAACCGCGGGGCAATCGCGGAATATTCCCACGGTTTCGTCACCCATACGTCGATGCCGGGAAATGGAAAGGCGAAGCCTTCCGGCAGCACGCCGATAATCGTGTAGGAAATCGAATTGAGAGAGAGGGCCTTGCCGACGATGGCTGGGTCGCCGCCAAAGCGGTGCTTCCAGAGTTTGCTGCTAATCATTGCGACCGGAGGGCCGCCCGGTCTATCTTCTTCTGGAAGAAAACTGCGCCCCAATGCAGGCTGGAGGCCAAGAATATCCAGAAAATTAGCCGATACGCGCGCACCTTTGAGCGCCTCTGGCTTGCCGCCGCCGGAAAGCGTCATGTCTTCGGTTGCGATAAAAAACGCGCCAAGCTGACTGAACGATTGAGCCTTTTCTATGGTTTCAAAACGCTCCTCCGAGAAGCCGGCATCGTGGTAATTCTGCCGCGAGTTATCGAGCGAGATGCGGACCAACCGGTCTGGATTACGAAATTCAAGCGGCTTCAGCAAGACACCGCGAACTACTGTAAACATCGCGGTGTTGCCTCCGATGCCGAGCGCCAGCGTGAGCACCACAATTGCAGTAAAGGCGGGATTCTTGCGTAGCGTACGACAGGCAAACGCAAGATCCTTGAGGAAGTCTTCGAGAGCGCTGAAGGTCCAGCTCTCGTGCACGTTTTCATGCACACGTGTCTTATTCCCGAAACCGCGCCGCGCCGCCCGTTGCGCTTCTTGGGGTGCCATCCCCTGCGAGAGATTTTCTTCGATCTCCATCTGCAGATGCGCCTCGATCTCTTCGGCAAGATCGCTTTCGAGCGCTCTGCGGCGGCCGAACAAAGCGCGAAATTTGGCCAAGAGTATCCGCATAGGAGTTAGGATTCCGGTGCGAGGACTCGCCCCATGGCTTCCACAAATCTTTGCCACTTTGAAGTCGCTGCTATAAGCTGCTTGCGTCCCGATGCGGTAAGCCGGTAATATTTGGCGTGGCGCCCCTTCGGCGACATCTTCCATTCGGATTTGATCCAGCCTTGTTGAAGGAGCCGCTGGAGGGCGGGATAAAGCGAGCCGTTATCTACGACGAATTCTTGTTCCGACTGATGTTTCAGGAATTGCGCGATTCCATAGGCGTGATTGGGACCAGGGCGGAGGCTGCGCAGAATGAGGACTTCAAGCGTGCCCTGGAGAAGATCCAGTCTGTCAGATAGAGTCTCTGGGGTAGGCATACTATCTATACTTGGTTATAGCACTTCGACGACGGTACATGAGAACAAAACTTTCGCTTTTGCCGGTTTGCGTGGCGGCGTTAACGGCGGCAGGACGGTGTGCGCATAGGACCGTACGCCCAGCGACTCCCAGCGGCGTTTTGAAGACCGACAACAGCTATATGGATCTGAAGCCCGGATGGAAACTGCGCATCGTGGTTCCGCTGCTCAAGTCCGGTGGGTTTATAGCCAAGGATCTCTCCGTGGGCGCAAACGGTACCCTGTCTTCCAAAGATTTGATCGGGTATACGGCTTTCCACTATGCGGTGCTCGGTAGGAGAAATGGCCTCGTTCGCCTGAAATTCCTATCTGCCGTGTGGAACGGGAACGCGGTTGTAGAACCACATTCGCCGGCGCTGCCGTTCGCACTTCCAACGGGAACCAAGCACATCCGGCTCGTCTATCTTGTGCGGGTGAGCGAAGCGGATCACAATATGGCAATTACAGCGTCGAAGAGTGTTGAAGCCTTGAATGCGTTTATGCAGCGGTTTGAGCAGGATCCAAGTGTTTGCTCCGGTAGCCACCAAGTCTTCTGCTCGTGGGTTCCAGCGGGAATCGCGGTGAGGCCCGAAAAGCAATAAGAAGAGGTTGTTTCCCGAGAGGGCGGCGCTTTCCCGCGCCGTTCTTACCAGTCCAACTCCCGCTTCAACTTCGCCGCTTCCGCTGCCGACGTTTGGAATAAAGGTTGTAAGTAAACCAGAGTTATCGTGCTTGCGCCAACTTGCGTACGCGCTGCCCTTGCAGCAGCCCGCGATACTCCTGATAAAGCGTGCTGAATCCCGCCCAGTAATAGCCGCAGACAAACAGCAGCAGGAACGGAACCGCCAGGTAATTCTGCATATCGATCGAGAAATCGATAGCATAGACGAAGTACGTGCCCGCCGCCAATTCCAGGAATGGCAGCAAACCGCTGCGCCGCCGGT
>JBOGMI010000376.1:0-4873 GCA_050746645.1 Bryobacteraceae bacterium
TGACCGGTGAGGATTACGACGAACACATGGCCACGGTGGGCCAGGCTCAAGCTGCCGCGGCTCTCACCGCCGAACTGATTCGAGATGCCGAGTTGCCGGCGGGCAGCCGCCTGGTAGTCGCCGGAGCGGGCACCGGCCACATGTTCGACTTTCTGAGCCCTGATCTGTTCCAGCCATTCGAACTGATCTGCACCGACCTGAATCCGAACTTCCTCGCGCGGCTGAGAGGACGCCTGCTCAAGCAGGATATCCGGGCATTCATTTTCGCGGACGATATCGAACGAACGGCGCTCCCGGAAGGGCCGGATTTTCTGCTCGCGGTGCTGTTGTTGGAGCAGATCGATTGGCGCAAAGGCGTCGAAGCGATCACTGCGCTTCGGCCGGCGGCTTGCGGAATCGTTATCCAGGAAAATCCAGCCGGCATGGCGTCCGCGGTAACTCCGGGACGAGCTATTCCGGCTTCGATGGCCGCAGCTTTCGAGGAGGCGCAGCCAAAGCTCGTCCCGGGCGGCGAATTACTGAGCGCGTTCGATGTCCGCGGATACCGTTGCACGGGTATCCGCACCCGCGAAGTCGCCGACGGGAAACGGCTGGTTTCCATGCTGTTGCTTGCGCGAACCTGAGCGTTCCGCCACAGCAGGTCCGGTGGTGTGATATGAAACAAGCAGCCGATGAAGCGCGTTCATAGTTGCTTGCTGCTTTGCCTCGCCGCCCTGGCGCCCTTGCACACGCAGGCAGCGGTGCGGGCCTGGGAAGGCACGATTACCATCCCCACTTATCTGCTCGGCCCGGCGGATCCCGCTCCCGCATTTCCCTTGCTGCATACAAGTCCGGTCTATCCCTACACGATGCTCGACGATCTCACCAACCATCGGGCCCCCAAGACCTACCGGGCGATCTTCCTGGAAAACAAATATCTAAAACTGACCATTCTCCCGCAACTCGGCGGGCATCTCTATTCGATTTACGACAAGGTGGACCAGCGCGAAGTGCTCTACCGCAACCATGTCGTCAAATACGGCCTCATCGGACCGCGCGGAGCCTGGATCTCCGGCGGCATCGAATTCAGTTTTCCCTTTGCGCATACGGACGTGACGGTCTCGCCGATGGAGTCTTCTTTAAAGCACAATCCCGACGGCAGCGCCACGGCAACCGTGGGCGCAATCGATTGGGTTTCGAATATGCACTGGGAAGTGGCGCTGACGTTGCGGCCCGATACGGCGCGCGTGGAACAGCGAGTTACGCTTTTTAATTCGACACCCCTTCCACACCTGTATCTCTTCTGGGCTAATGCCGCGGTCCAAGCCTCGGACGACATGCAATACATCTATCCCATGCGCGAGACTCTTTCGGACAATGCGTTTGCGCTGGTCCAAAACTGGCCCGTGTGGCAGGGCGTGAACCGGAGCTGGTACAAGAACGATCCGCATGCGCTCGCAATCTTTGCCCGCGATTCCCACCGAGACTTTTTTGGCGTCTATTATCACCAAGCCAACTACGGAGTGGTCCACGTGGCCAATTTCCGTAAGGATCCGGGCAAGAAGGTCTGGACGTGGGGCACCGCGCCGAGCGGCATGATCTGGGCTCACATCCTGTCCGATAACGACGGCCCCTACTGCGAGATTCAAAGCGGGCGTTTCCCGACCCAGGGTTATCGTGAGTTAATGTCTGCGCGCCGGGGCGAGACCTGGACCGAATATTGGTATCCGGTTCGCGGACTGGACGGCGGCTTTGTAGAAGCGAACAATAAGCTGGCGCTGAATGCCGTGTACGGGCAGGGCGCGGTAAAACTGATCGTCAGCCCCGTCGTCGATATCAGCGGCGCCACGATGACGGTGAAGATCGGGGCGAAGCGGCTGCGCGCATTTCGTCAGCTTCACTTCTCGCCTCTCGAACCCCGCACGTTCACCGTTCCGCTTCGCAGCGTGGATGCAGCGCGAAAAGGACTTAGCGTGCAAATTCGGTCCGCGCGGGGCCGGGCCATCCTGAACTGGTCCGCGGCCCAGCCCGTAGACGGCAATCCGGATTTTGTTCCCAAGGCCGGAACTCGCCTGCGCCAGCGGATTTCCTATACACCCAAAACACATTTAGAGCAGGGCTATTTGCATGGGCTGTTTCTCGAAAAACAAGGCAAGCTGCAAGATGCACTGAAGGTTTATCGAGAAGTCTTGAAGCGCGATCCCGGCTACATCCCCGCTCTGCGCAAAGAGGCACAATATGCTTATCTCGCCGCTAACCTGCAAAAGGCCGAGTCACTTATAGATCGCGCCCTCGCTCGCGGCCGCGAAGATCCCGCCACGCAGTATCTGGCGGGTGTTATCGACCGCACTGCGGGCCGCCTCACTTTGGCACAGGATGCATTCTGGAAGTCTATCCATTATGGCGGCCGGCCGGCGCCGGCATTCGCGGAACTCGGCCAGATCGCCATCCGCCAACGAAAATATGCCAATGCCGCCGGCTTGCTTCGTCGCGCGCTGAGTTACAATCCCGCCGATGCTCTGGCGCTCGCGGACTTAGCGGTCGCCGAGCGTCTCGCCGGACATACTGCTGCCGCCCAAAAAGCTTCGGCACAAGCTATAGAAAAAATGCCGCTGTTGCCCTACGCGCTGGCCGAACAATGGGAAGAGACAAAGGCATCACCGGAAGACTGGGCCAAGATCGTCGGCGTTGACCCAGAGAATTACGTGGCGATCGCTGCGTGGTATCGCGATTTGGGAGCCGTCTCTTCATCCGATGACGTGCTGCACCTCGCCATGCAAAAACTGCCGGCAGAGCAGGTCCCCGCGATGGCGTATTACGATCTGGGAGCGAAGGCGCCGTCCTGCACTTCGTTTTTCCCTAATCGTGTGTCCGACGCCTTGCTGCTGAAACACGCAATCGCCCGCAATCCCGGAGACTCGTGCGCTCAATATGCTCTCGGCAATTTCCTTTTCGCTCATGGCCGGTATCAAAAGGCCGCAGCGCTCTGGTCCAAAGCAGTGAACGAGGGATTTGACAACCCGGTGCTGTTGCGCAACCTGGGCGTCTATGATTGGCATCTCAAAAAGAATCTATCCGGTGCTGCGGTTTTCTATACGCGTGCCATTCATCTCCTCCCCTCCGATTACCGCCTCTATCCCGAACTCGACGAAATCTATGCACAGGCTGGAAATGCATCCGCACGCGCCAAATTGTTTGCAAGCACGCCCGCTCCGGTGATGAGCCACGATATCGTGCGCGCTCGTTATATCTTGTTCCTCATCGAGCAATCGAAATTCGATCAAGCCCTATCCGAGTTGTCGCAGCACCAGTTCAAACCATGGGAAGGAGCCGTGGGAATCCACAACCTGTTTGTCGCCGCCAAGATGGGCAAGGGCTATAAGACGCTTCGCGAGCATCGCCCGAAGGCGGCAGCGCAGGCCTTCCGCCAAGCCCTGGGGTATCCGAAAAATCTAGGCGTGGGCAAGCCTGCCAAGCCCGAGCAGGAAGAACAACTCTATGCTTTGGGAGTGGCTCTCAAAGCGGGCGGCAAGGCGGCTGAAGCGCAAACCGCGTGGAAGCGTGCAGCCCAAACCGCAAAAGGCGCGAACGGTATTGCGGCGGTCTATTCGGCGCTGGCTCTCGACAAGCTTCGAAGATCCGCGGCGGCGCAACAGATTCTAGAGCGTTGCATCGAAGGAGCGAAGCAGCCTCAGGCCAGCGCCTATAACTACTTCGTGGCCGGCCTCGCGGAACACTACCGCGGTAATCGGGAAAACGCCAAAGCCGATTTCGAGCGCGCTCTCGATCTCGATCCCCGCTTCTGGCAAGCCCGGCTGGCGCTATCGGGCTCGAACCAGGTCTTCTAAGTCAGAGCGGGGCTTCCGCTCCGCAACGGAGCTTCCGGATTCCCTGGCCCAAAGTGCTTCAACATCACCAGGTTTTCCGTCTCGCTTTTATTTGTAATCGAAACGCCTTCGGACGCCGCCGCGGCGCTAACGAATAGTTCGTCGCGAGTCATTTGGCCGTAGCGGATCAAGCTCGGTGTTTCTACTTCGTGTTTGCCGAACGTGCCATATCCCTGCGTCAGGATTAGGCCGTAAGCCGCGGCATCGCGAATCGTTACCGACCGGCGCGGAAAAACCGTCAGTTCTTTAGCTGAATAGTGCGGCGTGGAATAGACCACCCACTTTTCGCAGTAGCCACTCTCTTTCATCTCCTCCGGGTTGCGCACCGGCGTTGGATGGAAGAGCCGATGTTCCGAGTATTGCGGATCGGTATTGGCCGGCCAGTCCAGCATGTCGATCAGGTAATCGAAATCGTTGTGATGCTCCGGAGGGACATCCTTTACCAACAGCTCGCGAGGCACCGCCCGGCCTTCGACCAAAGATTGAAACATCGAAAACACATCCGAGTTCCTCTGAGGTTCGTAAGTTACTAGAGATCCGGGCGCGTGCAGAATTCCCGGATCGACCTGCCATCCGGTCCCCGGCTCCAGCTTATACGCGCGGGAGAGATATAAGATACCGTTGTCGCCGTCGTTCCAGCGCTCGAGGCAGCGCCGGACGGCTTGCTTAGAGGTGCCTGGGTTCAGGCCCATAAAGGTATAGGGGAAGTTATTATCCTTGAAGTTATACTGAGGTGGAAAATAATAGGCTTCCGGCTTGCCCTTTTGATTCACGCGCGCGGCGAACTCATCGGTCTGATGCATGTGGTGGGGAATCGGGCCCAGATTGTCGAAAAACTTGCAAAAGAAATTCCAACCACCGTAGCGCTGCATGACCGCTGAACCGAGGAAGCGGTCTCCCACGGTTTCGATGGCTTCTTTCAGCAGCGCTTTCTTGCCCTGAAATTCGATGTAACTCAAGCCCTCGTCTTCGCCGGTCAGCGGACCATTGGCAGCCTTCGTGGTGGA
>JBOGMI010000377.1:0-12177 GCA_050746645.1 Bryobacteraceae bacterium
GCGGAAAAGCTCGGTGCGCCGAAGCGCCTCCACTTTGTCGATGGCGGAGTGGTCGCGCTGAACCATGCAAGGGGCCTGCCGCCGGATGGGCGCTAATCAATTGTAATCAAATTCGGGCCGGATACCCGCAAGCGCGTTGACTAGAATAGGACTGGTGAACGAGCAACATGCAGGCGGAGCTGTTTCTGTGCTGGCCGTGGAGCCGGCGGCGATCGCATCCAGTTATAGCGCAGCCAGAGCCTTCCGGCTGATTCTGCTGTTGCTGTTCCTCAATCCCCTAGGCAATCTCTTTCTCGCCTGGGGTTTAAAACACAGTCCGGAGAAGCTCGCGGGCAATCCAGTCGATTATCTGCTCGCGGTGCTGAATCCATTCGCCGCGCTGGGGATCGCCATGCTCATCCTGGCCTTTCTTACACGGATGGTGTTGTTCAGCGTTGCCGATTTGAGCTTTATGCTGCCGCTGACGGCGGCCGGTTATGTCCTCGCGGCGTTCTACGGAAAGGTTTTTCTCGAAGAGCACATCAGCTCCCAGCGCTGGCTCGGCATTGCACTCATCTTTATAGGCATTGCGTTCGTCGGCACGACTTCCGCCAAGACCACGGGGGAATTCCCCGAAACCGCGGCGGCAAATGGAAGCATCTGACATTTTACAAGGAGCAAGCGACCGAACATGAGAATTGGCGTGCTGGGAGGAGATGGTTATTGCGGTTGGGCGACGGCGCTCTACCTGTCGGGGCGGGGCCATACGGTCGCCATTGTCGACAGCTTTGCGCGGCGTCATTGGGACTATCAGCTTGGGGTGCAAACGCTCACGCCCATCCGCCCACTGCCGGAGAGAATCGCTGTCTGGCAGGATCTGACCGGGAACGAGATTGAATCTTTCACGGGCGATGTCACCGATTACGATTTCCTGCGCTCGTTTGTCGAGGATTTTCAGCCGGAGGCCGTGATCCATTTCGCGGAGCAGCGGTCCGCGCCGTATTCGATGATCGACCGCAAACACGCCGTGTTCACGCAGGTGAACAACGTGGTCGGGACCTTGAACCTGCTGTTCGCCCTGCGCGAGCTGCGGCCCGAATGCCATTTGGTGAAGCTCGGCACCATGGGCGAATACGGCACGCCGAATATCGATATCGAAGAAGGCTATCTCACCATTGAACACAAGGGGCGAAAGGACGTGCTTCCCTATCCGAAACAGCCCGGTTCTTTCTATCACTTATCGAAGGTGCACGACAGCCACAATCTGATGTTTGCGTGCAAGATTTGGGGTCTGCGCGCGACGGATCTGAATCAGGGCGTGGTCTACGGGACAGTGACGAGCGAAACCGCGCGGCACGAATCCCTCGTCAACCGCTTCGATTACGACGAAGTATTCGGCACGGTGTTAAACCGCTTTTGCGCGCAGGCGGCCGTCGGGCATCCACTGACCATCTATGGGAGCGGCGGGCAGACGAGAGGCTTCCTCGATATTCGGGACACGGTCCGCTGCATCGAGCTCGCCTGCCTGAATCCGGCCGAACCGGGCGAATGCCGGGTTTTCAACCAATTCACGGAACAGTTTTCGGTGCTGGAGCTGGCTCGGCTGGTGCAGACGGCTGGGGAAAAGCTTGGGTTAAGCGTGGATGTCGAGCATTTGCCCGACCCCCGCGTGGAGTTGGAGGAGCATTATTATAATGCCCACCACTCGAAGCTGATCGATCTCGGCTTGAAGCCGCATTACCTGTCCGACTCGCTTCTGGACTCGCTGGTGAACATAGCCCTGCAATACCGCGAACGCGTGGACACGGCGACGCTGCTGCCTCAGGTGAACTGGAGGCAAGCTTCGAACCCGCGTCGGCGGCCGATTGCGGTAGCCGCCGTTGCGAGCGCAGCCGCGGTAGAATAGCAGCTCGCCACCGCTCCTTATGACTGCGGCTCTGCTGGATGGCACCTTATCGGAGCCGTGATTTTAGGGAGCGGTTGTGGCGCATTTCGCCTAATCGCCGGAAGCCGGCACCAGCAGGCCGTCGCGAATGTAATAGTCGCCGCCGCGCCAACGAATGCTGCTGCGCAGAAAACTCGCCAGCCACAGGACCGTTGCCAGCGCATCCCAAACGACCACCAGCGGCATTTTGCGCCAAAGCGCGCGGCATTTCAGCCCATGCACGCCGATCGCCCAGGTCATTGCCAGACGAAGGACCACATACGCGCCGAGATAGCCGGCAGCGGCTCCCGGCGCGAGAACGGCGGCGACGATCGACCATGCCAAGCCCTGCGCAAAAATCAGCCCCACATGACCCCAAGGCCGCATGTGCCGCATCACCACCAGCCAGCGCATCCGCTTATAAAGCAACTCGCCGATCGATCCATAATCGGAAACCGCTTCGATCGTGTAGGGCAGCAGTTCTACTTCGTAGCCCTGCTCGGCGATAAGCCGTCCGATCAGAAGATCGTCCGCGGGTTTGTTCTCAATCCTGCCGTAGCCGCCGAACGAAGTCAGATGCGTCCGCGTGGTGGCGATGGTTGTGCCCAGCGCAAACTTCACGCCGTCCAACTGGCGCGCGACGAGCAGCCCGGCATAGAAATCCGAAATCATGCCGACGGTCTGCAAGCGATCGGCGAAGGATTTCTCCCCCGTGGATACGTAGAAACAGGTCGCCGCGCCAGTTTGCGGATTGGCGAGCGGAGCAACCAGCTTGTGCAGATAATCCGGCTGCACGCGGACATCGCTATCGCTGATGGCCAGATGTTCGTAGCGCGCTTCGCTGGTCAACCGTGCGAGCTTGGCGACTTTGTCGTTCACCGCGCCGGTTCGCCCGGAGCCGAACAGAATCCGGATCGCGCGTTCCGGATATTCGCGCTTCAGCCGCTCGATCAGGGCAACGGCCGGTTCGTCTTCGCCGGCGCAGAACACGATTTCGTATTCCGGATAGTCCAGCCGGCAGAAACTCGCGAAGTTCTCATAGGCATCGGGATCGAGGCCGCGAATCGGCTTTAGGATGCTGACAGGAGGCGCAAAACCGAAGCTGGCCGGACTCTTGCGGCGAAAAAATCGCCAGGTGCTGAACAGCGCGATCAGGTAATAAATGGAAGGAAAGGCCGCAATCGCCAACACAATATAGACAAGTGTCGTAGAAAGCATCGTTATTCGCCGGTGAAAGGCCGGGCCGCACCGCTTTCACTCTAGCAGCATTACCGGGCCGCCACCCGTTAGAGAGCGGCCGCGGGTCCTGAACCGGGAGGGCCTATGATGGTCAGATTGAACCTAGACGAGGTGAACCCCTTTTGATAAGCAGACGAAATGCGCTTGGTGCTTTGCTTGCGGCCTTTCTGGCGGGAACGCTGCCGCAAACTGCGGTGGCACAATTTGGACCGGCGGGCCCGAACGGAGCGCCGCTGCCGCCGGGTCAGAACCCCAACGGCATGCACATCTTTATTTGGGCGGGATTGAAGTCCCACCCTCCGGGCCGGCATGACTACCCCCAATTCCTCGCCGATTGGAGCAAACTTCTTACCAGGCACGGGGCTGTTGTCGATGGAGCCCTGCACCCGCCTCGCGCTGCCGATCTCAAAGACGCCGATGTTGTGGTGATCTATAAGGGTGATGCCGGATATGCATTTTATGGCAAGGAAAAGGCTGCGCTCGAAGCTTATGTTAAGCGCGGCGGCGGTCTGGTCAGCATTCACGATTCTCTGTGCGGTCCGGATCCGGCCTACCTGGCGACCATCCTGGGCGGCGCGAAAAAGCACGGCCAAGTGAACTACACCCTTGATACGCCGCTCACCTATAAGGTCGTGGACAAGTCGAATCCCATCATGAAGGACATGTCCAACATCACGATCTTCGACGAAGCGTTCTTTAAGATGACGTGGTCGAAAAATCCAAAGATCCACGTGCTCGCGACGGTGAAGATTCCGCCGACGCACAGCGCCGGAAGCCACGCCGGAGAAGTGGTACCGCAGATGTGGACCTATGTGCACACGCTTCCTGGCGGACAGCCGGCTCGCGTTTTCGCGTGGATGCAAGGCGATGAATACGCCAATTTTTCCAATTATCAGATTCAGCAAACCTTGCTGCGCGGGATCGCCTGGGCGGGAAAGAAGCCGGTGGACACACTGGTCGATTACAAACCTCCTCGCCGCCATCGCTACGGGGCGAGGCCGCATGCGCAATCGAGGTGATGCGCAGTCGAGGTGAGATGACTTCCTATTCACAGCTTTGTCTTTCGCTGGCGGCATCGGCTGCCTTGTTCGCCGGCAGCGCCTCCGCCGCTCAGAATTCGCAGGCGCTCCTGAGAACAGGCTGGGGCCTGTTCAATCAGCACTGCGCCTTCTGCCATGGCCGCGACGCCCGCGGCGGCGACACCGGGCCGGATCTGACCAGCTCGTCGGTGGTTGCCAAGGACGTAGGCGGAGATAAGATCGGCGTCGTGGTTCGCAACGGACGTCCCGGGAAGGGAATGCCGAGCTTTAACTTCTCCAATGAGCAGATTGCAGCGCTCGCGGCGTTCATTCATTATCAAAAAGATCATGCTGGAGGGCGGCGCGGCGTGCTCCCTTCCGACCTCGAAGGCGGCGACGCCGCGGCCGGCAAGACGTATTTCTACGGCGCGGGAACCTGCTCCACTTGCCATTCGCCGACCGGCGATTTGGCCGGTATCGCAAACAAATACAAGCCTTTGAAGCTTCTTGAACGCATGCTCAATCCGAAAGATGCCACGGCGAAGGTTACTGTCACTTTGGGCTCCGGAAAAACGATAAGCGGCCAATTAGCCTATCTGGATGAGTTCACCGTAGGTCTGCGAGATGCTTCCGGTCAGTATCGTTCCTGGTCCACTGCGCGGGTGAAATATAAGGTCGATGCTCCGGCCGAGGCGCATGCCAGGTTACTCGGTAAATACACCGATAGCGACATGCATAACTTGTTGGCTTACCTCGAGACATTAAAATAATGAAGCGATTCATTTCTGCTGCTATCTGCCTCGCGGCTGCCGCGGGTTTTTCGGTGTATGCGCAAGGCGTCACGAATGCCATGCTTCTGAATCCGCCGCCGGATAGCTGGCCGGGTTATCATGGTGATTACTCCGGAAGGCGGCATAGCAAGCTGACGCAAATTACGCCGCAAAATGTGGGTGAGCTAAGTCTCGTCTGGATCTTCCAAACCGGCCAGCGCCCCACGATTAAATCTTCGCCGCTGATGGTGGATGGCATTCTGTATTTCACCGTTCCCAATAATGTCTGGGCGGTCGATGCGCGCTCCGGCCATCAACTCTGGCATTACACTTACCCGCAGAATAACGGCTTTTACATTGGCCAGCGCGGCGTCGCCATGTACGAAGACTGGCTGTTCTTTACCACGCCCGACGCCCATCTCGTGAGTCTCGATGCCAAAGACGGCAAAGTGCGATGGAATATCCAGATCGCCGATGCGAAGAAAGGTTATTGGACCACGATGTCGCCGCTCGTGGTCGGCAACCATATAATTGTCGGCGTTTCCGGCGATTTCGACAACCTGCGCGGATACTTGCGAGCCATCGACCCGGAAACCGGCGCGACGCAATGGCAGTGGAACGCGACGCCGCCTCCGGGCACGCCGAACAAGTCAACCGGCGGCATGACCTGGATGACAGGAACTTACGATCCCGAACTGAACCTGATCTATTGGGGAACCGGCAATCCTACACCTGTGCTGAACGGCAAGACGCGCCCGGGCCCGGATCCTTACACCTGCAGTATCGTGGCCATCGACCCGGACAATGGAAAACTGAAATGGGCGTTCTCGGCGTCACCGCACGATACCCACGATTGGGACGCGGTGGAAACGCCGGTGCTGGTGAATGCGGATTTCCACGGCAAGCCGCGCAAGCTGCTGATGCAAGCCTCGCGTAACGGCTATTTTTTCGTGCTGGACCGTACCAATGGGAAGTCGCTCGTGACGGTTCCCTATGGCCCGGTCAATTGGAGTCTCGGAGTAGGGAAGAACGGCAGCCCCATTCCCAATCCCAAGAAAGAGCCTAGACGAAATGGGGTGTTAATCGCCCCGGCCGAAGGCGGCCTGACTAACTTTCGCGCGCCCAGCTTCGATCCAAAGTCCGGCTTGTTCCTGGTAAGTGCCAGTCCAAGTTACGGCATCTATTTCGCGAAGCCGGAAGACGGAAGCTTCGGCTGGGCCGGTGCCGATTATGGCGTCTGGGACAACGGGATCCTCGAAGCCATCGATTATCAAACCGGAAAAATTCGCTGGCGGCATAAACTGCACGGCGGCTCGGGTGCGGGCGTGCTGACGACTGATTCCGGCCTCGCGTTTTCCGGCGATGCGCACGGAAACGTTCTGGCGCTCCAAACCAGCACTGGAAAAACGCTGTGGCATGCCGGAGAAGGAGGGCCTATCGACAGCTCGCCCATCACTTATAAGCTGGACGGCCGCCAGTATGTCATCACCAGCGCGGGCGGCGTCTTGTTCGCCTGGGCACTCCCGAAAAAAGCTGCCGCCGGAACTGGCGAGTAAGCAAAACAGAACCCCGACCGTGAGGGAGGGGTCGGTCAGTCCTCTCCCTCACGGTCGGGGTTCTGTCCGCTACCGTGACGGATGCAGAATCAGCTTCTGCACCCGCCAATTGAGCAGCTCCGCCGCATAGACTACGTTTTCCGACGGACACGCCAGTTCATGAATCCAGCCGAATTCTTTCGGCTGCCGGCCGGTGCGCCCCAACATCCCGACCACCTTGCCGCTCAGGGTCAGTTTGTAAATGCGTCCGGGGAAGGCGTCGGAAGTGTAGATATATTGTGTTGGCCCGGGAGTAATGCAAAGGGTCCACGGCGAACCCGGCTGCATGGCGCCCGGCGAATTTGGTCCCGGACGGTCTCCCATCCAGGGCTGCGCATCCGGCGGCGTGGGGATGTTGATCTTGATTTGGCGGAGGAATTTTCCGTTGCGGTCGAAGACTTGAATGCGCCGGTTACCGCGATCGGCAACATAGATATGGTCCTCTGCATCGACCGCAATGCTGTGCGGCGTATTGAACTCGCCCGGCCCCGTGCCCGGCTTGCCCCATGTCCGTACCCAGTCGCCATTCTTGTCGTATTCCGCGATTCGCGAATTGATATACCCGTCGCTGATGAAAATGTCGCCTTCGCTGTCCCAGGCGACATCAGTTGGCTGGCGGAATTCGCCGTTCACGGCAGGACGCGGAGGCTGAACATGCGCCCACGGAACATCGCCCGGATCGCCGGCCTCTTTCTTCCGGCCGAAGAGCATCTTGACGCGGCCTTGCGGATTGAATTCCACTATCATGTCCGATCCTTTATCGACCACCCAGATATCGTCGTGCTTGTCGACTCGAACCGAATGGGCGAACGACCACGCGTACAGATGTTTTCCGATTTCGCGGATCAATTTGCCGTCGGGGCCGAACTCCAGCAGTTGTGCCGCTTCGGCGCCGTAAGCCGGGCCGCTGGTATTTCCGCGAGAGAGAACAAAAACATCTCCCTTGGAGTTGACCGCGACCCCGGTGGCTTCACCCAGATACATGTCCGGCGGCAGCTTCAAGAAATTCGGGACCGAATCGTAAGGAATCTCAGGCGGCGCCTGTTGCGCAAACGCAACGGCACCCAGGCACAGCGAGAGCAGAACTAAATAGACTTTCACACTCACCTCCAGCGCAATCGGAGCCGGGAGCGTGAGCGACCGGATTGGAGCAGGACTCGCCGATGCTCGGGGCTTCGTTTCAGATTACCTCGGTGTGAGCTTTAGATGGTGTGGGTTCGTCCATGTCATCACCGCGCCTTGGCCCTGAAGTTTCCCGGCTAATTTGCCGGTGTCGATTTTTTGGACAGACGAATGTCCATCGATCGCCATGGCTGCCGCAACACCTGCCGCCTCTCCCATAATCATGTAAACAGGCTCCAAACGCAGCGTGCCGTATCCTACGTGTGTCGCGGAGGTGCAGACAGGGACTAAAAGGTTGCCGCACTCACCGGATTTGGGCAACAGCACGCGATAAGAAATTTGGTAAGGAATCGCCGGCACTTCGGTATCGCCTTCGTTTTGGACCGTGCCATCCGCTTGCACATAGCGCTGCGAATTATGCGCATCCATGTTGTAAGATCCCATTCCGATGGGATCGGATTTGGTGACATCGGTCTCGGCATCGTGCTGCGTCATCACGAAATCGCCGATCATGCGCCGCGCTTCGCGCACATATAGCTGGAATGGCCAATGATGGGTATCCGGGAATTCGTCCTTGGCCAGGCCCCATTGCTTTACCTCGTTGCGGAGTGGCTCGGGAATTTGCGGATCATGAGCAAGAAAGTAAAAGAAGCCCGCCGTGTAATTGGCATGCTCGTGCCAGATCCGATCTCTTCTCCGGTAAGTCGCCGTAGGGTAATCCCAGTTCTTTCCGATGTAATCGGTGGAGAAGGCGCCGTTGTTATTGAGGTCGATTTTTCCGTTGGGCAGCGGTGACATGCTCGTGAGTTGATGCATGGTGGGAGCGCGTCCGTTCTTTTTGACATCGGCGGCGATGAGGCGCGCAAGAACCGCGAACTGGCGGGGATCGTAATGCCCTGGCTCCGGGATCGGGACTTGGTTGTCTTTAATTTTGGTCAGGCAGAGCCGGAAGTTGTAGGCCTGGACCTTCTTATCTCCCGAACCAATCTTTCCGCGCGGGCCTGGATAGATATTGGGCAGCAGCTTTCCACGTGCATCATAGGCGGAAACCGGAACCTCGAATCGATGGTGGGCATATTGGTCCGCTTTCCGGACGCCGGCGAACGATTCGTGGTACTGCTCCCGGCTCTCGCGGCCCCAGGTGAAGGAAACTCCCGCTTGTGCAAGCAGATCGCCTTCGTAAGTGGCATCGATAAACGCCTGGCCGGGAAAGTTCCCGCCGGTTTCCGAGAGCACTTCGAAGATGCGCTCACCTCGCTTGCGCACGCCTCCGTCCTCTTTGAGCCGGTGACGATAGAAGACATTCACTTTGGCTTCCGCTGCCATCTGTTTAAAGACGGCCTCGGCCGCGTGCGGTTCGAAATCCCAGGCAAGAGGTTGACCATAGTGCTTGCCAACGCGCCGGAAAAATTCCAAAGACAGGCCGCCGATGGTTTCCTTTCTGCCGGTGTCGGTGTGGCCCAAGCCGCCCGAAACCATGCCGCCCAAATGCGTTCCAGGCTCGAGCAGCGTGACAGAGGCGCCTTGGCGGGCCGCCGCCACCGCTGCGATGACCCCTGCGGCGGTTCCGCCGTAGACAACCACGCCGGCGGGCTCTGCGGCCCGCTGCAGAACTGCGCCGCTGAGGCCGGCAAGAGAAGTTTTTAGAAAGGTTCGTCGATGCATGGAGTTTAGCCCACGCTTTAGCCAGAGCGAGCTGAAGCCTACGTCTTCTTCTTCCTGTTCAGCCTCAACTTCAAATGCACAATCTTGTGGCTGTTAAAAACATTGACGGTCCTGGTTTTGCTCGTCATGCCGTTCGATTCGGCGCGAAGTCCGTAATTGATATCCGTGCTGAGACCGTAAAAATAGAATTTTCCGTCCTGCTGCGCGATATAGGAGCGCACTCCGAGGGTTTTCGTATTCTTGATCAGAACGATGGCGCCGGGGACGGGCCTGCCGTTCCTATCGAGCACAGTGCCTTCGATGGTCCGAATGGCGGGTCCGGGAGCGGCAGACGGTGGGATCACGGACGGCTCCGCAGGCGCGGTCTGCTGCGCCATGGCAAGCGCCGCCGCTGAAAACAGAACCGGAACCGCCGCCCATTTCAATGCCAGTTTTCCTCTTCTTCTTCCTCTTCGTCGGCGTCCTCGTCGTCTTCGTAGTCGAAGTCGTCATCCTGGCCGGCTTCTCCGCCCTCCGTTTCCAGCTCAACCGGATTCAGGCTGGTGACTGTCAGCGAAGCACCGCATTCATCACACGAGAGGATGTCGCCTTCGTCCAGATCTTCTTCTTCGATGTCCAGCGGTGCGTCACATTTGGGACAAGTGACCATAATCTTCCTTTTTTCTCAAGAGATGCTTCCAATCGCAAGCGGAGCGCCGTCCCAAACCTGAGCCGGGAGCGTAAGCGACCGGTTTACCCTACCCCGGGAGCGTGAGCGACCGGTTTGCCTTAGCGCGCGCCGCACGCCCGATGGATTATCCGCCTTTGGGAACTGTTTCACTGTTCAATTGCGAGTCGTACCGGGCCAAGTCTTCAGGCGAGAGCGTGACCAGATTTTTGTCCATATCCTCGGTGGTTTCGATCATCTGCTTCAGATGTGCCGCGGCCAGGCGCATGCAATAGGCGTCGGAAAGCTTGTGATTGCGCTCGGCGCAGAGCTTCAGCAGCGCCTCGTGCGGCAGTGCGATCACTTTTTCTTCGGCGTCGCCGTCCTGCGGGGTGGCGAAGAATTTCACGTCCACTGTATCCGCATGCCGGATGGAAATGCCCGTCTGGAGCCAGCGAAACTGCACGTTCCACACGCGTCCAAACAGATCCGGACCCGCCTCAAAACGGCGGCTCGACTCATTCATGACCCGATGCTAACACGCCTGAGAAAGATGCGATCCTTTAGAAAAAGGTAGGATGCCTGTGGCCTGGATCTACTCGTATCTCTACATATGCATCCGCGCTGCAAATGCGCGGACAATCGGCTTAAGCAAAGGCTTATTCCACTTCAAATCGCCTGCGACCGCTGCCCCACCAGCGAGAGCAGTTCGTTCCGCGTTTCTTTGCTATCGCGGAATGCGCCGAGCATGGCGCTGGTGATGGCGCCCGAATGCTGTTTTTCCACGCCGCGCATCATCATGCAAAAGTGGCGTGCTTCGCAGATCACACCGACGCCCTTGGGCTTCACGAGGTCCTGGATCGATTCCGCAACCTGCTGCGTCAGCCGCTCCTGAATCTGCAAACGGCGCGCGAAGACATCCACGATGCGCGGGATCTTGCTCAGTCCGATCACCTTCTCGCCCGGAAGGTAGGCCACGTGCATGCGGCCGAAAAAGGGCAGCATGTGGTGTTCGCACATACTGAAGAATTCGATGTCCCGGACAATCACCATCTCGTCATACTCCACGTCGAAGAGCGCGCCGTTTACAACCTCGCGCACATCTTTCGAGTAGCCGCTGGTGAGATAGCGGAGTGCGGTTTCGACGCGTTCCGGCGTGCGGGCTAGTCCCTCGCGTTCTGGGTCTTCGCCCAGCGCCCGCATTACTTCCTCGATATGAGTGGCCACGGAAACGGCCGGTCCTTTGGACTGAATATCGATGACCGGATTGCGGCTCTTTGGGGCGCGGGACTTTAGTTTATGCATGTGATGGAACCAATAAATCGAAAGCGTTGCGCCCGGTCTCCTCAATGCGCACGCGATGCAGACGCGCGGACTCGTCCGCCGGCCAGTTCGTCCCCAGAATTTCTGCAATCACAGCGGCGACATTTTCCGTCGTCGGCGCCATTTCGGAGAACTGTGGAATGTCCGTGTTCATGTTCCGGTGCGAGAACAGGCTCAGCACCTTGTCTTGCACCAACCGGTCCAGCCGCGCAACTGGGATCAGCGTGCCGGTTTCCGCGTCTACCGGGCCCGCCGCCGTCACTTGCAGCAGGTAATTGTGTCCGTGTCCGAACGGGTAATTGCATTTGCCGTAGACCCGCTCGTTCTCACTTGCGGTCAGACGAGCGGAATGCAGCCGGTGCGACGCGGAAAAACGATAGCCGCGCGTCAGCGTCGTCATGCGCGCACCACATCCACATAAAAGTCCGGAGTTTCAAACAGACGTACTTTGGCCAATGCGATACCGGGACTCGAAATGCGGCTTTCGAGCCGCCGCCAAATCTCGCCGGCAACGTTTTCCGCCGTGGGGACCACCATATCGAACGGCTTCACTTCATAGTTCAGAAAGCGGTGATCCATGGGCGCAACGATTTCTTCTTCCAGAATTTCCTTCAGGCGCTTGAGATCGATCACCATGCCGGTCGCCGGGTCCGGTTCGCCTTCTACTGTCACCTCTACGACGTAATTGTGACCATGGCCGTTCGGGTTGGCGCCTTCGCCGAACAGCGCGCGGTTTTCCGCTTCGCTGCGGGACGGCAGCCGGCAGACATGCGATGCTGAAAATTCAGCCCTGCGGGTTACGAACATGGCCATTTTCTTGGATGTCCGTGTCCGGACATCGGATACTTTAATTTAACCCGCTGGTGCAGCAGACGATCGCCTTTCGTCGTCTGCC
>JBOGMI010000378.1:0-1816 GCA_050746645.1 Bryobacteraceae bacterium
CGGCGATCGGCAGTTACGGCGTGACCATGCCGGTTGCGCCGGGGCGCGGACCTTGTTTCGCCTGCATTTACCCGGAGCCGCCGGCGGGTTTGCAGCCGACCTGCGACGTGAACGGCGTGCTGGCGGCCACGACCGCGGCGGTGGCTTCCCTGCAAGTGGCGGCGGCGCTGCGGTTGATTGTTGGCTGGCCGGATTTCGCCTGCCGCATTCAGTCGTTCGACGTATGGGCGGGGACGAGCAAGCAGGTGAATGCGGGCGCGGCGGATCCGGAATGCCGCGTTTGCAACGCGCGGGAGTTTCGGTACCTGGAAGGCCGGCGCAAAGTGCCGGTGAGTTTGTGCGGCCGGAACGCGGTACAGCTTCATGAAAGTGCGCGGCCGCTGAATTTGGCGGAACTCGCGGCGCGTTTGCGCTCGCTCGGCGAAGTGCGCGTCAACGATTTCGCGCTGCGAATGTCGATTCCGCATTACGATTTGACATTCTTTCCGGATGGGAGGGCGATCGTGAAAGGGACGACGGATGTGGGTGTGGCGAGGAGTTTGTACGCGCGGCTGATCGGAGGTTAGAATCGGCTGTGATGCGCTGGCTACCGATTGCCGCCTTCATGTTCGTTGTACCGCTATGCCAGGCGCAGATGCGACTTTTCAAGTCCGCCGACGGCAGCGGGGTTTCGGTTCCTGAAGCAAGGTCCGTTCCTCTGGTCGAGGCTCGGTTCGCGCATTCCGCAGCAATTTAGGCAGTCTGCTCCGCTGGGGCGAATTTCTCCCTTCGGAACATAGCTCTCCGGCCCCGAAGTTGAAGTTTCGAGATAATGTTCGGCACTTCTCCGCACGATATAGATGTATATGAGTCTTGCTGCGAGCGCGCGGCTCGGACCCTACGAAATAGGCGAGCTGCTGGGCGCCGGAGGGATGGGAGAGGTTTACCTCGCCCGCGACACACGGCTAGGGCGCACCATCGCGATCAAGGTTCTGCCGCCCTCGCTTTCGAGTGATCCGGAATTCCGCCGCCGGTTTGCCCGGGAAGCGCTCGCCGTCTCCAGCTTTTCCCACCCCAACGTGTGCGCCCTCTACGATGTTGGCCATCAGGACGGAACCGACTACCTGGTCATGGAGCACCTGGAAGGAGAAACGCTCTCCAGCCGCCTGAAGAAGGGGCGGCTTCCGCTCGATCAGATCGTTCGCTTCGGCGCCGAGATTTGCAATGCGCTCGAAGCCGCCCACAAACGCGGCATCGTCCATCGCGACCTGAAGCCCGGAAACATCTTTCTCACCAAAACAGGCGCCAAGCTGCTGGATTTTGGCCTCGCCACGCTGAAGGCCGGCCCGTCCGCCGAGAAAGCAGACGAGGAGCAGAAGTTGACCCGAGCCGGAATGGTCCTCGGAACGCTTCACTATCTGGCGCCTGAGCAGATCGAAGGCAAAGAAGCCGATCCGCGTACCGATATTTTTGCCCTGGGTGTGGTGCTGTACGAAATGTGCGCCCAGCAGGCGCCGTTCACCGGGAAATCGCAATCGGCCGTAATGGCGGCCATCGTTGCCTCCGAGCCTGCTCCCGTGCGCGAGATCCGCCCGGAATTGCCCGCCACGCTCGAACGGCTCATCAAGCTCTGTTTGGCGAAAGATCCCGACGAACGCTGGCAGTCGGCGTACGATGTCGGCCTCGAACTGCAATCGGCAGCCGAACCCAGCCCGGAAGCCGTCCGGCAGAAGCCGCGGCGGCGCCGAACCGGAGCCAGGATAGCCTGGGCGCTGGTCGTCATTGTTCTGATTCTCGCTGCCAGCGCCGCCGGTTTCGAAGGATCGCGCTACTGGCG